>JAAXIA010000101.1 GCA_012270595.1 Rhodanobacteraceae bacterium
CTGAATAGATCAGAGATTCCCTAAGTGCATGCAGGCGTTCATGATCCAGGGCATCGTGCTGCCATGTTGTTTTTTCAAGGTGTGCAGCCTTGTAAGCTTTTCTTAGTTGATGGAAATATTGGGCTTCAAAAAAAGTCTTGCTTTCGGGGTCATGTTTTTCATTATCAGACTTTTTGCTTGGCCGGTACGAGCACAGGTTAAAGCGTTCATCATTGCTAATCTCCAGTGCCGTTCTCATTTGCTTGTAGCTGAGCTTGCTCGTTTCAAAAGGCAGTCGCGCACATTGTCGCCTTTCCTCAGAGGAGAGTGGACGACTTTCACGTGGACCTTCTATCTTGAGATTATTGAGTTTTTGCCATAGGGAAAAACGCTCAAAATAAATGCTGGCTTTGGGTATGCGTTTCTCTTGAGGTTCGAAGGTGCATGTGCCGACCATTTCAAGTAATTGTTCACCACTTAGCGCGGCCCGGCGTGACATCAGCAAGGTGTGAACCTCCTCTTCAAGGATCCGGTCTGTATGGGGATTGCCCAGTGCACGCTGGCGCTCAAAGAGCTTTGCAAGTTCATGCTCAAGTTGACTACGATCAAAGGTATGCGTATAGCTACCTTCCTTGTTGCGTTTCTGCCCGGCAAAGCGGGGGTCTCGCGCTGCCAGTTCACCTACGGTGCGGTAGCCATCGTTTTCCATGACGTCCTGGTTCTTTTGGACTCCGTTTAGCATCTCCCCGGCCTTTTGGTCGGTCTTAAGCTCAGACTTGCGGTTGGATTGAAAGCCGCGATGCTTGACCAGGTGATAAAGCACCGCCCCCCATTCTTTGGGCAGAAGTTGTCGATCCAGACCTTCGGCGCGCAGCTGCCAGCTGGTGATGGGCAAGTTGCGTAGCGTTTCGATCTTGCTATCGGGAAGAATCCCATGGCGCGCAAACGCTTCGCGTAGGCGCGTGAGCCGGTAAGCGCGGCGGCGTAGGCGGCGCCGAATGAGGCGGGCTTCACGGCGAACCTTGTTGAGCGAATCACCTTCCTTGGCAGTTTCGGCCTTGTCGAAGGTTCTAACGTGCAGGGCCAGAATATTTTTTTGGGTGAGTAGTGCTGCACCGACCGAAGCGATACCAATATCCAGACCAAGGGTGTATTCGGGGGTTGTCATGGCTATGTTCTCTAGATTAGAATGAGCGGCGTTGTAGTCTTCCGGGGTGAGAGCCGTTACTACAATAAGTTAGAGTACCAACGAGCCCGGTTCGCAGCAATGTGAACCTGAACAGGGTCCTGCTTGCAGGGCCCTGTTCTTTAAGGGGAGTTGTAAACACCCAGGATTTCAAGAGTGTGAATGGTGCTTTTAAGCATCAGCCACTCTCCAGCGTGGTGCCAGTGAGCAGGCCGCGGGCAAGCATGCAGCAAGTGCGGCGGTGGAGTAGAAGTTGCCATTGCCTGCCGCCAACCTGTCGCCACAGTACCGCCGAGCGTATGGCGGCAAGCAGGCAGGCACGGATTTTTTCGACCACGGCATCCTGTTTCAGACACTGTGGGTTGCCGTTGACCATGATGCGTGGCCGTAGCGTGGAGAGCGTCGTGCTGTAGAGCTGGGCCATACGGCTGATCACTGGTGCCGAGATATGGCCGATATGTGCGACCTGACGCTGCACCGAAAGGATGCCTTGTTGTAGCGATTCGCGTAGATCGCGGCGACTGTTCAGGCGTCGTTCGAGGCGCAGTACCATCACGGTCATGCGTGGGACGGCCAGATCGCTGGGGGTGTTGTCCAGGTACTTGATGAGTGTGCGCAAGCCTAAGCGAACCTGGGATACCTGGCCGTATACGCCGACGACTGAGGGCGCGTTCAGGCGCAGTACGCTTTGCAGGCTGGCTTCTAGATCCTGTGCGTCGCAGCAGCCTTTGTTAGCCAGTTGCTGCGTGAGCGCGGTGGCTTGGAACAGGCCGGCAAGTGCGAGTACACGTTCTTCGTTTATGGCAAAACTTTCAAACACGGTGTAGTGACTCTAAATAAAGGAAGCAGGGTCGCCATAGGCGGCATCCGTGGCGGTGATGACGGCCCCGCCCAGACAAACCTCGCCATCATAGAGGACAACCGACTGACCCGGCGTTACCGCGCGTTGTGGGCGTTCAAAATGAATGTCGAGGTGGTCATCGCGGCATTGTACCTGACAGCGTTGGTCGATTTGCCGGTGGCGGGTTTTGGCCGCGCAATGAAACTGCCGCGCTGGCGCCTGGCCGGCAATCCAGTGTGGTGCGTCGGTACGCAAACGGTGCGAAACAAGCCAGTGATTGTCGTGACCTTGCGCCACTACCAGTACACGCGACGCGATATCTTTGCCGACCACGTACCAGGGCTGATCGTTGGTACCAGCCAGTCCACCGATGCCAAGGCCTGCGCGTTGGCCTAGCGTATAGTACATCACGCCTTGATGTGTGCCAATGCAACGACCATCCGGAGTGTGTATTTCCCCGGGACGTGCGGGAATGTATTGGGCTAGAAAATGGCGAAAATCGCGCTTGCCGATAAAGCAGATGCCGGTGGAGTCTTTCTTGGCATGGGTGGGCAGCGCGGCCGCCCGGGCCATGCTTCGCACCTGTGTTTTCTTGAGATCACCCAGTGGAAAGAATGTGCTGGCTAACTGAATCTGGCTCAGACTGTGCAGGAAATAGGTTTGATCTTTGGCCGGGTCGGCGGCGCGCGCTAATTGGTAGCTGTTGCCACGTTGCGTGATACGGGCATAGTGGCCGGTAGCGATTTTATCCGCCCCCAGGCTTTTGGCTGCATCGAGGAAGGTAGCGAACTTGATTTCACGGTTGCATAGTACATCGGGGTTGGGTGTGCGACCATGGCGGTATTCGTCAAGAAAATTGGTGAACACCTGGTCCCAATAGGCGGCGGCGAAGCTGCGTGCATGGAAGGTGATCCCCAGCTTTCCGCATACGGCGACGGCATCTTTACGGTCGATGTCGGCATGACATGGACCCTGTCGTTCGTTTTCTTCCCAGTTGCGCATGAACAGAGCTTCAACGGTGTAGCCGGCGCGCTGGAGCATGAGTGCGGCAATGGAGGAATCGACACCGCCGGACATGCCTACGATCACTTTGCATGAATTATCTGCTTTCATGGGATGCCCGACCCGGAAAAGTCAAGAGAGGATGGCCAGAGGCCAGCGTGCGCCGCCCAGCCAGTCGTCGATGCTCGTAAGCACCAGTGGGCTGCGCAGGCGCATGCCCAGCGCGGCAAGCTCACTTCGGGTGAGCCACAAGGCACGCTGGATATCGCTGTCGAGCTTTCGTGTCGGGTCGTGCCGCAAGGCACGTGCCGCAAAACAAAAGCGCAGCACGCTGTCGCCGTGCTCGCTGCTGCGCCACTGATACACACCTACCAGGTGCTTGAGTTCCACTGTCCAGCCGGTTTCTTCCAGAGCTTCGCGCACGCCGGCCTGGGTGAGGGTTTCATTATTCTTAAGGTGTCCTGCCGGCTGGTTGTAGACGGGTTTGCCGTTGATTTTTTCTTCCACGACCAGGTAGCGCTCCGCATCGGTGACGATGCAGGCGACGGTGACATAAGGACGCCAGCGCTGGCTGGCTGAAAGTGGTGAAATGGGCACGGCGTTATGGAAAAAGGAGATGGTTCAAGTGGGTATTGTGCCATCATCTTCGTGCGCATTTGTGCTTTGGCGGTGTTTTTGCGGTGCGCAGTTTATGATGCCGTGTGTGGGGGTGGGCGGTTTATAATCACAGGCGTGTGTGGTGCCAGATGATACTTATGACCCGGGAATGTGACGACGACGAACAGGCTCAAGGCGTGGCTACCCTGGCTGAGTTGCCAGAGCGCGTACGCCCGCCAATGTTTCAGGTTATTTTGCTCAATGATGACTTCACTCCGATGGATTTTGTCGTGGAGGTGTTGCGGAGTTTTTTCGCGCTTGATCAGGAGCAGGCCGTGCAGGTGATGCTGCATGTGCATACACGCGGCAAGGGTGTGTGCGGTGTATTTACCCGTGAGGTAGCTGAGACGAAGGTTACCCAGGTTAACGATTATGCACGTTACCATCAACATCCGTTATTGTGTGCCATGGAAAGGCTCTGATCGCTTTTTTCTGCTTTAATCTTTGAGGTATTTAGAGCACACGGCGACATTTGTGCCACATGAAACGGAGAAGGTCTGCATGTTCAGCAAGGATCTCGAAGTCACCATTGGTCAGTGCTATAAGCAGGCTCGCGATAAGCGTCATGAGTTTATGACGGTGGAACACCTGTTGTCGGCGCTTGCCAATGGGAACCAGTCGGCACAGCGCGCACTGCGCGCCTGTGGGGTCGATCTGTCGAAACTGTTTGCCGATCTGGAAACCGTCATTGCCGAGATTGTGCCCGTTCTTCCGTATGGTGATGAGCGTGATACCCAGCCGACGCTGGGGTTTCAGCGGGTCTTACGGCGTGCGGTTTATCACGTGCAGTCTTCCGGAAGAAAGGAAGTAAGTGGTGCCAATCTGTTGGTGGCCATCTTTGGCGAAAAGGATTCGCATGCTGTGGATCTCCTGCATCGGCAGGAGGTAACGCGGCTGGATGTCGTTAATTATCTGTCGCACGGTATTGCCAAGAGTGGCTGCGAATTTTCCATTGAGACGGTGGACGGTGAACGCGAAACCGAGTCTCAGAATGCGTCAGGGGGTGGTACACTCGTTGAATATGCAACCAACATTAACAAGTTGGCTAAAGAAGGTCACATCGACCCATTAATTGGTCGCAGCGACGAGATAGAGCGCACCATTCAGGTTCTTTGCCGTCGGCGCAAGAATAATCCGTTATATGTGGGTGAGGCGGGTGTCGGCAAAACCGCGCTGGCCGAAGGACTGGCCCAGCGCATTGTGGATGGTCAGGTACCTTCGGCACTGGAAAACGCCACCATCTGGGCGCTTGACCTGGGCGCGCTGGTGGCGGGAACCAAGTATCGCGGTGATTTTGAAAAGCGCCTGAAAGCGGTTATCAGCAAGCTCAAGGAACGGCCAGGGGCGATTTTGTTTATCGATGAGATTCACACCATCATTGGTGCCGGTGCGGCATCGGGCGGCACCATGGATGCGTCTAATTTGATTAAACCCATGCTGGCATCCGGTGAACTGCGCTGCATTGGTTCGACCACTTTCCAGGAGTTTCGCGGTGTTTTTGAGAAAGATCGTGCATTGGCCAGACGTTTCCAGAAGATTGATGTGCTCGAGCCTTCGGTAGCCGACAGCATTGAGATCCTTAAAGGCTTGCGTTCGCGTTTTGAAGCGTACCACCAGGTGGTTTACGCCGATGAGGCGTTACAGGCGGCTGTTGATCTGTCGGTGAGGTATCTTCCTGATCGTCTTTTGCCAGATAAGGCGATTGATGTGATAGACGAAGTGGGAGCGCGCCAACGGCTTTTGCCGGAAGCCGTGCGCGTAGAAAAGCTGGGCCTTCCGGAAGTGGAATATATGATCGCCAAAATGGCGCGTATTCCAGCCAGACAGGTGTCTAGCTCGGATCGTGATGTACTGAAAAATCTGGAACGTAACCTGAAAATGGTGGTGTTTGGGCAGGATGCGGCCATTGAGGTACTGACTGCTTCCATCAAAATGGCACGATCGGGTTTGGCAGACCCATCCAGGCCCATTGGTAGTTTCCTGCTGGCTGGCCCAACGGGGGTGGGTAAGACTGAGCTGACCCGGCAGTTGGCCATGCAGCTTGGTATTGAGATGATCCGTTTTGACATGTCTGAGTATATGGAGGCGCATTCGGTATCGCGTTTGGTCGGCGCGCCTCCGGGGTATGTTGGGTTCGATCAGGGCGGCTTGCTTACCGAGGCTATTGCCAAAAATCCACATGCTGTCCTGTTACTGGATGAAATCGAGAAAGCGCACCCAGACGCATACAATATCCTGTTGCAGGTCATGGATCGTGGTGTGCTGACCGACGCCAATGGGCGTGAGGCAAACTTTAAAAACGTGATTGTGGTGATGACTACCAACGCCGGTGCGGCGCAGGCAGCACGGCGCAGCATGGGCTTTGTGGAGCAAAACAACGAAATTGATGCGATGGAGATCATCCGTCATAGCTTCACACCAGAGTTCCGCAACCGTCTGGATGCCATTATTCAGTTCGCGGCGCTGGAATTCGAGCACATCGTGCGTGTGGTAGATAAATTCTTGATCGAACTGGAAACACAACTCGCCGACAAACACGTCACCCTGGATGTGGATACTGCAGCGCGTCACTGGTTGGCCGAGCAGGGTTTTGATCCGCAGATGGGCGCGCGTCCGATGGCGCGCCTGATTCAGAACAAGCTAAAGCGGGAGCTTGCCGACGAGCTGCTGTTCGGCAAGTTGACCGAGGGTGGGCATGTGGCGCTTGGCGTATCAGATGGCGAGCTGGAGCTGCGTATTGAGGTGGCAGATCAGCTTCCCGCTGTTGTGGAGTAGTCGCCACAAGCGTATTCATGCAGGCGACCAGTTAGCCTTAAATTCAGGGCTTGCGCGCCTGTTGCACTTGGGTCTTGCCAGGCCGCGATGGGAGCAGATGCGCCTTGGGCGGAGGGTTTCTCTGGCTCTTAAAGCAGAGCCAGGCTCTAAAATCGTCAGGTTCCATGTGTGGCCTGTCAATCATCGAGCGTACCTGCCTGTATGAGCCTTGTCTGTATGTATGTGTGTTACTTCATGCGGTAAGTGATGCGTCCCTTGTTGAGGTCATAAGGGGTCATCTCAATTTTGACCCGGTCACCGGTCAAAATGCGGATGTAATGCTTGCGCATGCGCCCGGAAATATGGGCGATCACTACGTGTTGATTTTCCAGTTGCACGCGGAACATGGTGTTAGGCAGTGTTTCAAGGACAGTGCCTTCCATTTCGATAACGTCGTCTTTGGCCATGTGTTCCCTTAAAGGATGGGCTTATTGGGAATGATCATCTATTTGGCCGCACATTGTCCCATGTTTAGGACTTTAGTCAACATTTTTTGTCACAATGTATGCACCAGGTCACGGTTACGTCAGGCGTATGGTTTGCGGCCATGGAGGAGGAAACGTGAAAGGGCACGCCTGTAGATTTTTTATTATGTCATGGTGCGATCAATGTTGCCGGCGTTTCTGGTCGGTTGTCTTTCTCCTTGAGATCATGTTTGCGAAAATCAGGCGCTTCCTCTTTCATAGGGGACATGCAAATGATGCGAAGACGGTGCACAAGAAGGCGGCGCACAAATTGACAGTGCGTATCGAGTTTCCTTATTCCAGCCGCCCTCCTTTTCTATGGACAAGCTCACAGCTATGTATTGGCAGCGCTGGCGATAACGATCTGGTTGTGGTGACCGGGCAGGTCAGGGCACACCATCTCCTTTTAAAACGTGATGCTGCCAGCATCTGGGTTCAGGTATTGCCGGAAGCAGGTCGCATCTATGTCAATGCGCGACCGGTGCGCGAGCGCGCCATGTTGCGCCTGGGCGACAGGCTTGGTTTCGGGATGTGTCATATGTTGCTCTGTGCTGAGGAGGATGCCACTCAGGGGTGGTTATGCCCAAGAGATGCCAAGCAGCGCTGTACAGCTGCACTCCGTGCTGTAGCCGGCCCGCTTTCTGGGCGTGTGCTGGCGCTACATGATCAACTCATGCTGGGTTTGCACGGTGATGTACCCTTGGAACTGCCGCAGGGGAAAACTATTGCCTTATCTTTGGGCTGGCGTGATGGGCAATTGTGGCTGGACGGTGTCGAGACAGTACCCGCGCCTTATGTATTGCGTCGCAATGGCGTGGCATTACACAGGTCTACACAGCTGTTTCCCGGGGATCAGATCGCCCTGGCGATGTATCGTTTCGTGATCGATGTGCCGGGGATGCAGGTAGAAGCGGTACGGGACAGGTCGCACCCGGCTGTTTTGCCGGATACGCGACAGGTGCCGGCCAGTTCACGTGGTGAGATAGGGTGGATTATTGTCACCGCTGCGCTGATTGCGCTTGGCATCACGTTGCTGTTGGCACGGCTTTACCATGGGCTAAATGTTCACTTTAACCCGGCTATGTGAAGGAATGACATCATGCGTCAGGTTTGGAATTTCAGCGCGGGTCCAGCAGCCTTGCCGAAGGCGGTACTCGAACGTGCTCAAGCTGAACTGCTCAATTGGCAAGGCAGTAGTCGCTCGGTGATGGAACAGTCGCATCGTAGCCGGTCTTTTATCGCCATGACTGAGCAGGTGGAAGCCGATCTGCGTGAGTTGTTAGCGATTCCACCGGACTATGCCGTTTTGTTTTTGCAAGGTGGTGCGACCCAGCATTTCGCGCAGATTCCAATGAACCTGGCAAGCGAGGGTGATAGTGCCAGTTACATTATCAGTGGTCACTGGAGTGCCAAGGCCGCCATCGAGGCAAGTCCTTATGTGCGCGTCAAGCTGGCGGCCAGCAGCAGGAATGATGCCTACCGACGTCTGCCAGCGTTTGATAGCTGGGCGTACGATCCGGACGCGGTTTACGTGCATTACACGACCAATGAAACCATTCATGGCGTGGAGTACCATGCCATCCCGGATGTGGGTGAGATCCCGCTGGTCGCCGATATGTCCTCGAACATTCTTTCTGGGCCGTTGGCGGTGGAACGTTTTGGCCTGATTTATGCGGGTGCGCAGAAAAATATTGGTCCGTCTGGTGTAGTACTGATGATTGTGCGTCGTGACCTGCTTCAGTGCACAGTAAGGCCCATGGCACGCATTTTCCGTTACGCCGCGCATGTGGCCGCTTCTTCCATGCTAAATACACCCAATGTCTGGGGCTGGTACTTGACTGGTCTGGTGTTCCAGTGGTTGAAAGAGCAGGGGGGTATGCGCGCTATGGAGCAACGCAACAAGGCCAAGGCCGAGTGCCTCTATGCGGCTATTGATGGCTCTGGTGGTTATTACCAAAACAGGGTTGATCCAGCGTCGCGCTCACGAATGAATGTGCCTTTTACCCTGCACGATCATGCGCTCGATGCCGATTTTTTGAAAGAGGCCGAGCTTGCCGGCTTGATGGCAATCAAGGGGCACAAGGCACTTGGCGGCATGCGTGCCTCACTCTATAACGCAGTGCCACCGGAGGCGGTAGAGGCATTGGTGTCGTTTATGGCCGATTTTGCACGTCGTCACGGCTGATATGAAGCGTGTGAACTGACCACAATGATGCTCCTTACTGTTGCCGTATAAAGCCTGGTCTTTCTTTTTGAAGGCCGGGTTTTGACTGTCGGGTTGATCATGCTTTAACTATGTGAAAAACCAATAGATTTAAGTACCCATGCTTCGCGTGGCGCGTTATGCCTGACTGGCTTTCATCTTGGGTTGTGTTGAAAGGCATAACCGGGGTACATTGGTAGTCTTAACAATAACGCTAGGAATGGACATTGCCAGGAACATCTGCTGAGAAACCTCCGTTAACTCAGGTGCGTGAGCGCATCGACGCGATCGACCAACAGATTCAGAAGCTGATCTCTGAACGTGCGACTTGGGCCAGGGAAGTGGCTGAAGTCAAGGGCAAGGGTTTGTCGGCCATCGACTATTATCGTCCTGAGCGCGAAGCGCACGTGCTGCGCATGGTGGTGGATCGCAACAAGGGGCCTTTGTCCGATGTGGAGATGGTGCGCCTGTTTCGTGAGATTATGTCTTCCTGTCTGGCTCAGGAGGCACCGCTAAAAATCGCCTATCTGGGTCCTGCGGGTACTTTTAGTGAGCAGGCAGTGCGCAAGCATTTTGGTCACGCTGCTTACGGGTTACCTTTATCGAGCATTGAGGAAGTGTTTCAGGAGGTTGCTTCCGGGCATGCCGATTTCGGTGTGGTGCCAGTAGAAAACTCCTCCCATGGGATGATTCAGATAACTCTGGATATGTTTCTGACTTCCGATGCGCACATTTGTGGTGAGGTAGAACTCCATGTGCACCAATACCTGTATTCCAGGGCCAGTGAGCTAAACGCCATTAGACGCGTTTATGCGCATGCGCAGTCGCTACAGCAGTGTAAAACCTGGTTGCGTATCAATCTTCCTGGCGTCGAGCTTAAGGAAGTCAGCAGCAATGCCGAAGCTACGCGCATGGTGCGAGGTATTAATGATGCGGCTGCCATCGCTGGTGATACAGCAGGTAAAATCTATGAGATCAATACCCTGGCGAGTAATATCGAAGATCGTGCCGATAACGCCACACGCTTTCTGGTGATTGGACGCTCACTTTTTCCGCCGTCGGGCAATGACCGTACCTCACTTCTGATTACAGTGAACGACAAGCCTGGCGCTTTATACGATGTACTTAGCCCCTTTGTGCGCCATGATGTGAGTCTTAACCGTATCGAGTCACGTCCGGCACATGCGGAAAGACGGTGGCAGTACGTGTTTTTCATTGATGTTTCCGGACACGTCCACGATCAGGCACTACAAGAAGCTTTGTCGGAGATTGGAAAAACGAGAGTGAAGCTGCGCCTGCTTGGTTCCTATCCAGTAGCTTTGCCATGAGCGTCAGACTCAATTGGAGCAGCATGCCAGGCGGACCCTTGCACGGTTATGCTGACCTTCCCGGTGACAAATCGGTTTCGCATCGTGCGCTGATATGTTCTGCCCTGGCCTCTGGTGTGTCGCGCATCTTTGGCTTTCTGGAAGCTGAAGATACCCTTGCCACGGCCAACGTGTTGCAGCGACTTGGTGTGCGTATTGACACGCCGGTCTATGGCGAACGCTTGGTGTACGGTGTGGGTTTGCATGGTTTGCGTGGCAGTGCCCGGACGCTTGATTGCGGTAATGCAGGTACTGGCATGCGGTTGCTGACTGGATTACTGGCCGGACAGGTCTTTGACAGCACCCTGGTGGGTGATGCTTCATTGTCGAAACGACCCATGCGACGCATTACCGCGCCGCTTACCGCCATGGGTGCACGTATCGACTCCTGTGATGGTTTGCCGCCCCTGCGTGTCCATGGTGGTCAAGCCCTGCGTGGCATCCGTTATGAG
>JAAXIA010000088.1 GCA_012270595.1 Rhodanobacteraceae bacterium
AATTGACCGCAGCTGCCAAACACATTGCACTGCTGCGCGCAGCAAATTTCAGTCTCGGCGTGGCGGTACTGACCCGCCTGTTACGGGAAGCCGCCACGACGTTGCCTGACTGGGATTTGGAGATTGTCGAAGCACATCACGCGCGCAAGGAAGATGCACCTTCGGGAACTGCTTTGGCGCTTGGTGCGACAGCCGCCAACGCCCGGGGGGGAACTCTTGCCAAAGATGGCGTCTACGCCCGTGAAGGTCGTCCAGGGCCACGACAACATGGTCAGATCGGGTTCGCTGTCATACGTGGTGGCGATATCGTGGGTGAGCACCAGGCCATCTTGATAGGTCAGGGTGAACGCCTGGAACTAAGCCATCGTGCAAACAACCGTGCCATCTTCGCCCAAGGTGCACTGGAAGCCGCCTTCTGGCTGGCCGACAAAGAGCCAGGAAACTACCAGCCGGATGCCATGTTAGCACAACGCGCCAGCGGGGCCCAAGGTCGCCAGATATAGTGTCGTCTCAGGATGTTGACTCATAAGACAATCCATCAAACCCGGGCAGATACCAAAAATAAAAAGGCTCACGCCTTCTCTCTCACCCCTTCCCTGTGGCGACTTGATCTCAAGGATAGCTTGAAAAATCCCGTCTGCCATACTGCCACAACCTATGTCATACAAGCGCCTGGTCGCTTATATCCAGCGTAGAACCTGTAGAGCAACCCGGATTAGTCACCTAATACATTGAAATAAATGCATTATTCAACTTTATTTCGCTTCCGCACCGCATGACAGCCATATGTTCAAGCACCATTTTGAGGCAGTCTATGCAACCCTGACTGGAGACATCTTTTAGACTTGACCCAGGCCGTCAGCTCATCAAGCCCCGTCACGCTCAGCTCAAATCGCCATACCCACACGTTAAAGCATCGACCATGCTCACTTCGCTCTACGTTTGCCAATTCGCTGTCGTCAAAACAGTCGACATCAAATTTAACCCTGGCCTTACCGTTGTCAGCGGGGAAACCGGCGCGGGCAAATCCTTGCTGGTTGATGCCCTGCTACTACTGAGCGGTGCACGTGCCGACAGCGACATGGTGCGTGCTGGCAGCGAACGCGCTGAACTTATCGCCGAGTTTGATCTGCGCGACCAACCCGAAGCACGTGACTGGCTCACCCGTCAGGAACTGGACGAAGGTCATGGCTGTCAATTACGCCGGGTGATTCGTGCTGAGGGCAGTTCACGCGCATGGATCAATGCTCGTCCAGTCAGCGCCGGACAGCTAGGGGAACTAGCCAGTCTACTGGTAGAAATCCATAGTCAGCATGCACACCAGGCGTTGCTTTCAGGCGCGCATCAATTGTCCCTGCTTGATGCTTATGCCGGTCACGCCACCTTGAGCAGGCAAGTACGCGAATTGGCTGCACACTGGCATGAACTCAATCAGCACATCCAGCGCCTGAGCGACGGCGAAGATCATGAACAACATCTGGCATTGCTGCGTCACGAATGCAGCGAACTGGAAAAATGGGTCCTTTCCGCCGAGCAACTGGCTGAACTGGAAGCCACGCATCGCCGCCTAACCCAGGCTGACAAGCTGATTGAGGGCACAGCCAGCCTGACCAAACTGCTCGATGGTGATAACAGATTTGCCTTGTCTCACACGTTAAACCGGGCACGAACAGAACTGGGCAAACTGATCGCTCTCGACGAACACCTGGCACCACTTCAGGAGCTACTGGACAACACCAGCATTGAGCTTGGTGAAGTGATTTCCGGCCTCAATCACTACGCGCAAGACATCGAACTTGATCCGACACGCCTCGGTCAGATCGACGAACATCTGGGCCACCTCCACGAACTAGGGCGTCGCTATCGTATGGCGATAACAGAACTTCCGGTAAGACTGGAAGAATTACGAAGCGAAATCAACGAACGCATCGCTACCAACGACACCATAGAACAACTGGAAATACAACGCGAACGCACCCATGCACGGTACACCAAAGCCGCGACAGCCCTAAGTCAATCACGTAAAGACAAGGCTGCCATCTTAAGCAGCGAAGTTACTGCCCTGATGAATGAACTCGGTATGTCTGGCGGTACATTACAGGTCGCTTTAGAAGCTGTGGACGATGACAAATCAAAACATGAACCACGCAGCTATGGTCGCGAACGCTGTCAACTGCGCGTCAGTGCCAACCCTGGGCAACCGCCACGTGCCTTACGCAAGGTCGCCTCTGGCGGTGAACTGGCCCGCATCAGCCTGGCGATTAAAGTGGCGATCCTTGGTAAAGACAGCGCCCGTAGCATGGTTTTTGACGAAGTGGACAGTGGTATCGGTGGTGCCGTGGCCGAAGTGGTCGGACAAAAACTGCGCGCCCTTGGTACCAGGCAGCAGGTACTGTGTGTGACTCACCTCCCTCAAGTCGCCGCCCTTGGGCATGCGCATGTGCGCGTCAGCAAGCACACTACCGGCCAGGTCACCGATACCCACATTCAAACGCTGGACGCGACAAGCCGCTGTGATGAGCTGGCACGCATGCTCGGTGGGGTCAACATCACCCTTGAAACGCGGGCACATGCGAAAAAAATGTTTGAACAAGCCCAAGCCAGCCCGCCACCGACAAGCTAAAAAGTCATGACAACATGCAATCCTGTCAACCTGGCACTAGATATCCGCATGGCTAGAGAGGGTCTCATTTGGTTTTATAATGAACAAAATATAACTACTCTCGCCAAAGGTCTGCAACTTTTTCGCCCCTGCACTCTCTAAGAGATCGGATACACGCGAAACATCTCTCGTGACAGTCGTCCTCCCCCTTAGTCTGCCGTGGGATCGCGAACCTTGCTTCTATTGGGTTTTTTGTATCCTTGACTTCCCCAAGGACTATCCCGAGTCCTTGGGGTTTTTTTTATTCTTATCACGCCCGTTTTTTTCCAAGACCTGACTTGCTAATCCAACATGCATAAACCATCGCGCTACAATTGGTGGAATGAACGACGTCTCCTACCTGACTGATGAACTCAACGATGCCCAGCGCGAGGCGGTTTGCGCGGCCCCCGCCGGCCACCACCTCATTCTTGCTGGAGCCGGTTCTGGAAAAACCAGCGTACTCACCCGTCGCATCGGCTGGCTTACCCAGGTGCAACGGGTATCGCCATGGGCCATTCTCGCAGTCACCTTCACCAACAAGGCTGCAGGAGAAATGCGCGCGCGGCTAAAATCGCTCGTTCCCAACGATGGCAATGGCCTTACCGTAGGCACTTTCCACAGTATCGCCCATCGCCTGTTACGCCGACATTGGCACGAAGTCGGTCTCCCAGAGGGCTTTCAGATTCTCGATGCCGACGACCAGCAGCGACTGGTCAAACGTATCATCGTCACCCTGGGATTAAATGAAAGCCGCTTTCCACCGCGCCAAAGCGCCTGGACGATCAATGGTTGGAAGGACGAAGGTAAACGCCCCGGGCACATCGAACACCAGGATCACCCGATCACCCGCAGCTTGGTCAAGATCTACCAAGCCTACGAAGATAGCTGCCGCCAGAGCGGTTTGGTGGACTTTGCCGAACTGCTGTTGCGTTCCCATGAATTGTGGCTAAAAAATCCCGCAGTGCTCGCGCATTACCAAAACCGCTGGCGCCATCTTCTGATCGACGAGTTTCAGGATACCAACACACTTCAGTATGCGTGGATCCGGGTCCTTGCCGGTAGCACGGGAGAGGTATTTGCCGTCGGCGACGACGACCAGTCAATCTACGGCTGGCGCGGTGCCAAGGTAGAAAATATGCGGCGTTTTCTCCAGGACTTTCCAGGTGCCCGCACGATCAAGCTTGAACAAAACTACCGCTCTACCGCCACCATATTAAAAGCGGCCAACCGGGTGATTACACGTAACGGTAGCCGCCTCAGCAAGGAACTATGGACCGCTGGCGATGAGGGCGAGCGTATCACGCTATACCGCCCCTACAACGAGCAGGACGAGGCGCGCTTCGTCGTTGAACGCATCCATGCCTACCTGTGCGCAAACGGAAAAACTAGCGATTGCGCCATTCTCTACCGCTCCAACGCACAGTCACGCAACTTTGAGGAGCAGCTCACCCGCCAGGCCATTAAATACCGTGTCTATGGCGGTCAGCGTTTTTTTGAACGTGCTGAAATCAAGGATGCACTGGCCTACCTGCGTCTGGTCTCCAACCGACACGACGATGCGGCCTTCGAACGTGTCATCAACACACCTACACGCAACATTGGCACACGTACGCTGGACGTGTTGCGCCACCGCGCACGCCACGACCGAATTTCCCTGTGGCAAGCCGTCCTGGCCGAACTGGAAGGTGACGAACTGGCACCGCGCGCCAGGAATGCGAGCAAAGTCTTTCTCACACTGATCGACACCATGGCTGAAGCTATTTCCCCCATGGCAGGCTCAAGCACGCTAAACCTCGCCGAACAGGTCGATCACGCCATCAGCCACAGCGGTCTGCGCGAGTATCACGCCAGAGATACCCGTAGTAACGGCGAAGCACGGGTGGAAAACCTGGATGAATTAATCAGCGTAGCGAGTCGTTTTGCGCGCAGTCAAGACGACATGGATACCGGTTTGGGGGAGTTAACAGCCTTTCTTTCCCAAAGCACACTGGAAGCCGGTGAGACCCAGGGCGAAGGATGGAACGAATGTGTGCAATTGATGACACTGCACTCAGCCAAGGGACTGGAATTTCCACTGGTATTTCTAGTCGGGTTGGAGGAAGGACTGTTCCCCAGTCAACGTTCCGTCGACGACGAAGCACGCCTGGAAGAAGAGCGTCGCCTTGCCTACGTGGGCATCACCCGTGCCCGCCAGCACCTGGTTATTAGCTATGCCGAGTCACGACGCTTACACGGCAAGGAAATGCTGGCACGCCCTTCCCGCTTCCTTGGAGAAATCCCAACCAGTCTGCTGGACGAAGTGCGTCCGCGTATTCAAGCGACGCGCCCCGCAAGCACCGGTGGTCGCATCCATAAACCATTGCCAGACACCAGGCAACAACAGCCATTATGGCAAGAGGAACTGACGGTCAAGTTAGGTCAGCGCGTCAGCCATCCCAAATTTGGTGAAGGTGTGGTTATCGACGCTGAAGGTAGCGGCAAGCACGCCCGCCTGCGCGTCAATTTCGAAAATTCTGGAAGCAAATGGCTGGTCGCCGCCTATGCAAAACTTGCCATACTGCAAAGAAGCCGGCAATAACAGGCGTCTTCAATGAGGCATATGGGGTATGCCATGTGCGTCACGTGCCTCCGGTACCATCAACCGCGTATCGCTACGACCGGCTTCAGACTCGCCGGGACACGGTAATACCGCGGTCTTTCCTGCAACAACAAGCAGCGCCTGACGGTAGCAGTGTGCAGCCTGACCATCGTCGCGCTGGGCAGCATAGACGTCACCCAGGCTCTGCCAGCCCCCCAAGCTGTTGTTAAGTGCAAGAGAACGGCCCAGGTACAATCGTGCCTTGTCCCACAACTGAAGCTGTAGACAAAGACGACCCAGCGCCAGCAGCAGAGTACCGTCTTCGGGATGCTTGTTCAGCCACCCCTCGCCGCAACGCAAGCGTGCCTTCATATCGCCACCAGATAACTCGCCCCAAACCTCCACCAGTTGAGACGACCATTCACGGCGCAAGGCGGATTCCACTTCGTCGATGGCTGGCAACATAAGGTCGAAACTGGCAGCACGGCGGGCATACGCCTCAGTAATCGCTGGCAGACGACGTTGAACCTTGGATAACTGCGACCACAATGCATCGAGCGCCTCGGCATCACCAGCTCCCTCAATGTCAGCAAGTAGCACCCGCGATTCCAGCGCGGCATAGCGCTGGGCACCAAGCACCGCACTTTTCCGCAGGGGTTTTAAGGCCTCACGGGCACGCCCGGTATCACCACACGCCAAAGCGGCAAGGGTCAGCTCACGCCAACCACTTGGGCTTAATTTATCAGCCTCGGACTGAGTCACCAGCAAACTTAGTGCCTCGCCCGGTTTGCCGGCACGCCGCAACACCCGTGCGCGCAGCACCCGTGCAGCATGTGGCACCAGCTGAGCAGCGCGATCAAGGGTTCCCAACGCCCGTTCGTACTCATCGCGATACAAGGTAGCTTCCGCCGAAGCCAGCAGACATGATCCGCGCAAAGCTGCCCAACGCGAAGCACGATTAAGCTTGCGCTCAGCATCACCATAACGCCCCTCGCTTAATGCCAGCAACCCCTCTTGCAAGCGTCGTCTACTGCGTCGGCGATACTGTCGGCTCAAGGCACCGAATGGCCAGCGTAGCAATCGCCACGTATACACCAGCGTCGCCCACACCAACAAAAAGATAACCACAGCAACAAACAGTGACGTTTCCACCTGCCAGCCATGGCTACGTATCAACACATAGCCCGGGTCTTTGGCCACCCAATGCCAACCCCACGCCATCAAAGCAGCGATGAGCACCAGCAGTCCTGTCCGACACCATAATTTCATGGTTTGGGTCTGCCTCGAACGGCATGGGCAGGACTCACCGGTGAAGCCGGAGGAGTATCACGAAGCACACCAGCGACATCACCACTCACTGGGCTGGAGGCGTTCTCTGCTGACTGCCGTGCATCAGGAGAAATATCATGGCGACCATGCAGTAAACGCAGCCGATGCAGCTGCTCCAGCACATCACCCACTGACACAGCTGCTCCTGGAACGATCTGTTTAATCCAGCCAGTCAAACTTGCATGCGCCTGCTGGACCCGTGCGGAACCACGATCAAAATGCGCAAGCAAGTTGGCATCAGCACGCTTCAATGCGGTGCGCGCATGGCCCATATCAGCAGCCAGTAAGGCCATTTGTGCCTGCGCCAGGTCAAGCGCGAGCAATGCGCGTAGCATGGATGGTTCCGTCACTGCCAATGGTCCGCCACGCCCAAGATGGCGGATACGTAGCACGCCAGTCAAAGCCTGCTTCACTCGCTCCCAGACAGTCAAATTCAAGGTTCCATGTTGCTGATCGGGCGACTTGAGCGGCATGGTTGGCACTTCAGCACGCCACTTCGCCAGACCGGAAAGCACAGCGTCACGATCATTTAGCGTACTCGCCAGTAACAGCTGATGCTTATTGTCAATGCTGCGATGCAACGCCTCAAAAGCAGGATTACCCAAGCTCGCCAACCTCTGCCCGGCCAGTGCATAAGCACGCGCCGCACCTCGGGCATCGTGAAACAACAGATAACGCTGCTGTGCCAGCCGCAATAACGATTCGATATTATCCAGTAACATAGATGCATGGCCGGAAAAAATTTTCTCCGATAATTTACCGACAGTGTTTTCCAGCGTGTGCAAGCGCGTTGCCAGCGTCAGTAACTGTTCGCGCAAGCGGTGACTTAACTGCTCGGCGATACTGTGTTTCTCCCGCAAGCGACTGCTGTTAGACTGCTCCATTGCGCTCACGTTTTGCTCAAGCGCATCTATATGGTGCTGCAACTCACTGATCTGCCGCACGCTTCTGGCGGCATGCTGTTGCTGCCACGACGCTTGCTTCCTGTACAGATAGAAGTTGCAGGCAATGCTGCCAAACAGACATAACAGACCTAATAAAGCCAGCAACCTCCACATGAGCAAGCCGCCGTCACCTCGCAGCGACACGCCACTGCCAGCAGTGGCAGTCAGCGTGTCGGTGGTGGCTACCGTATCGGAGCTGGAATCATCCTGGTTCATGGTTGCATGCTAACAGGAAGAAAGCCTGGATCTTGATATCGGGAAGTATGCCTCGCTGGGTTGCTCTCTTTAGCGCGTTAGCGCGTGGATGTCGCCGGTTGATCGTCACTCGCCAAACCACCCGAATGTCGGCTAAGCCACAATGCAGCCAAGGTACCGATGGCACCAGAGAGCAGATACATTCCCACGTAAGGCACGCCGGCATACCAAGCCAGTGCCAGGGCCACCAAAGGGGCAAAGCCAGCACCAAGCAACCAGCCTAGATCAGAGGTAATCATGGCACCACAGTAGCGAAACTCCGGATGGAAATTTGAACTCACCGCACCAGCTGCCTGTGCATGCGTAAACCCAAGCAAGGCATAACCGACAATGATAAACAGATAGCTGTGCACAGTTCCACCGGAAAGCAGTAGCGCAGTCCAGCCACTGTAAACGGCAACCATGGCACCACCCGCAGCCAGCGTGGCGCGACGACCAAACCAACTAGCCACCTTGCCTGACAGGAGCATACAAGGCAGCGCCACAAATGCGCCGATGACCTGCACCACCAGAAAATGGTATACCACCTTCTGGGTGAATAGCAGCGCCCACGACAAGGCAAAGATTGTGACCATATGAAACATGGCATAGCTGCCCAGCGGAGCAAACGAACCCAGCGCAATGTTGTGCCCCTGCGAACGGAACAATTCGCCCATGGGCGAAGGTATCAGTTCGCGTTCCTTGAGCTGCCTGGCGTAATCCGGACCACCCACCATGCGCAGGCATGCAAACAGAGCCACCACATTAATCGTAAATGCCGCAAAGAATGGATAGCGCCAACCCCAGTCGATAAAATCCTTATGCGTCAGGCTGCCGCCTATGTAAGAAAACAGCGCCGCAGCGACCATGAAACCAATCAATTCACCAAACTGCGGCAGCATGGCATACCAACCACGTTTTCCCTCAGGAGCCTTGACCGCCATCAACGAAGCCAGTCCGTTCCAGCTTCCACCCACGGCAAAACCCTGTGCAAACCGCAGCAGAGCAAGGATAAAAATGGAAATCCAGCCG
>JAAXIA010000023.1 GCA_012270595.1 Rhodanobacteraceae bacterium
TGTCCTCGCTTGACCATATACACCGTGAAGTTGTGGCAGAGCGCCTGGTTGCTGCGGCTAAGCAGCGCCAGGTTATCGTCTTCACCCATGATCTTGAGTTTCTGATCTTACTGCGAGAGGCAAGCTCCCAAAGCCAAAAACAAAAAGCAGGAAACAAAGCAAGCCAACAACTATACGCTATAAGCGTAAGCAAAATAAGAAACAAAGCAGGTATCTGCGAAGCAGGTATCTGCGGCGAGTCGCCGTTCAAAGCGCTTTCTGTCAAGGACAGAGTCGATTGGATGAAAAAAACACTGGAAAATAGTACTGAAAACCTTAAAAAAGGCGATACGGAGGCATGGGATAAGTGCTACAAATTAATTTACCATGAGTTGAGAGAAACGTGGGAGGCAGCGGTTGAGCAAGTGGTCTCACCCGTCATCAAAAGACTGGATCGCAAAGTGAATACGCCCGGATTATTCAAGCTAGCCAAGATCACCATTGACGATGCTAACAAAATGCGCGATGAATTCCGTATCTGTAACGAGCAGATGCACGAACCACCCCCAGCGTCAAACCCTACTACGCCGGAACCGGAAGAACTGAAAGAACGCATTGATAAGTTAAACCACTGGTATGAGGATCTTAAATCCCGTCAAAAGAACAAGTAAAGCGACATCGTGCAGTAGGAGCGTGTTGGGAAACCCAGCAAAATAACCGCCGCAGTGTGGACGGCCAGGCCGAGAAAATGCAAGACCGCAATGCTCCAAAGAGCAAGAACTATGGGCTGGAGAGCGACTGAAATCGCGCTTCAGCCCTTCGAAAGGCATCCCATGTTCTACTTCTCCATAAGCCGCAACAATTCCATATTGACCCAACGTCCATGAACCAAAACCTAAGGATGGGACAGAAAACCTTATACCCACTTGAGCCATGCTGCGCTTTAAGCAATACTTGTATCGCACCAAACAGGAGGCGATACGATGCCGATTTCAATCCGGCTCCCCAGCGATGTTGAAACCCGGCTCAATGAGCTGGCCGCGCGCACGGGCCGCAGCAAGACTTTTTACGTGACCGAGGCGATTGTCGATCACATCGACGACCTTGAAGACCTCTACCTTGCCGAGCAGCGACTGGTGGAGCTGCGCGCGGGAAAATCCGACACCGTTTCGCTGGATGAGCTGATGAAGCGCTATGGCCTGGACGGTTAAGTTCGAGCGACATGCCGAGCGCGAGTTGTCAACACTCAACCTGCAGATCGCGCAGCGCATTCTGGATTTTCTTCATCAGCGCGTGGCAGCGCTGGACGATCCGCGCAGCATTGGCAAGGCGTTGAACGGGGCGAAGCTGGGCACGCTCTGGAGATATTGCTACGGTGATTATCGGGTGATCGCCAGCATCGAGGATGCCGAGCATTGTGTCTTGGTCGTGCGGATAGGACATCGCCGCAAGGTTTACCGATAAAGACGGCCAGCAAACAGTAGGGAGCGAGCGTAACGACATGACAGATTGCCCGCATTTACAGGCGCGTTAGCAGCCGCGAGCAAGACCCGGAACGCTAGGAGGCCATTGTAAATAGCGCACGGGAAGCGGGCTACCACATCGCCGACGTCTATCGCGAGAAGGCAGGCGGTGCTCGCGCCGATCGACACAAACCGCTGCGTATGAGCAAAGAACCATGCGCTCCACTTGACGAGTGCAGCGCTGTGCCTGTATCATAGACAATTACCACTTCTAGTGTGGGCCGTGAGCTTGAGTTAATCCACTATGAGATAACCCATGCATTGGCCCAGCCCCCCCCCGTTTCATGCTGCGGAAGATGCCTGTACATACGGCCCGCACCGTAGCTTTTCCGCGAGTACCTGCGATGGCGGATGGGTCTGATCGCTTTGCAAGGTGCCCCATACGTCCAGACAAGGGCATGCAATACCTCGATCCCTACCAGTGGCAGACAGCCACCGGACACAAAAACGACCTGTCTTCTCTGCTCGATCGCCGGGACAACCCGAAGCAGAACCCTGACGTTTCCGTGGAAACGCGAAGGACGAAGATATAGGAATCTAGAGTTTAAGAATTAAGCATAAGGAACTGAGATGAAACGAATACTGTTTTTGGCGCTCATCGCGATGACTGGTCTGGCTTGTACTGCTCTGGGTGTTACAACAGACCCATGTATGCTGACAGCGTTCGGAGGCCAGCACCCCAAAGCATGGAAGGCATGTCAAACCCTCGCCGCACAGGGAGATGCTCAGGCGCAGCTCAACCTGGGGTTCATGTACCACCAGGGCCAGGGCGCGCCGAAGGACTACATCTTGGCCTATGCGTGGCTCAATCTTGCTGCTTCCAAAACAGATGGAATGGTTGCAAAGTTGGCAGTAAAGATGAGGGATGATCTTGAGAAAGGCATGACCTCAAGCCAGATAGCCGAGGCGCAGAAAGATTCCAGTGCATTAAGAAAGAGTCCAGTGCATTAAGTAGATTCCTGCGGGAGATAAGAAAGTCGGGCTTGACCTATCTATGAAAACCTTTTAAGGGCATTTACCATGGGCCTTTGGAGTCTTTCCCCGGTGGTGTTAAAACTTCCTTTTGTTTTATGAAACAGCTGTTTTATGAAACGGCAGAGATTGTCGATGCTGGATGGCGCACCTGGCCGTTTCCACGCACCACAAAACGCTCAACGGTGAGTGCCTGCGCCCCCATCGGACCGTAGGCATGCAGCCGTGTGGTAGAAATACCAATCTCCGCGCCCAACCCCAGTTCGCCACCATCGGAAAAACGCGATGAGGCATTCACCATCACCACCGCCGCGTGCAATGCCTGCACAAACCGTTGCGCAGCCTGGGCATTCCTGGTCACAATCACTTCAGTGTGATCCGATCCGTAGCGACAGATATGCGCAATGGCCTCGTCTTCACTGTCTACCACAGCGATGGCCAGTTTCAGGCCAAGAAACTCGGCGGCAAAATCCTCGTCGCTGGCAACCTCCAGATCGGGGCACAGGGCCCGCGCACGCGCATCACCCAGCAAAGCGACACCATGTTGACGCAAAACATCAAGCGCTCGCGGCAGAAAACCTGCTGCTACATCAGCGTGGACCAACAGGGTTTCCAGCGCGTTGCAGGCCGCCGGCCGTGAGGTCTTGCCGTCAATGAGAATATCCAGCGCCTGCCCAAGATCAGCACAGGCGTCAACATAAAGGTGGCATACCCCTCTGTCATGCTTAATCACCGGCACACGCGCGTGTTCTGTAACAAAACGAATCAGGCCTTCGCCACCACGCGGAATAATCAGATCCACCACGTCCGTCAGTTGCATCAAGGCAACCATGGCTTCACGACTTAAGTCATCCATAAACACAAGCGCCTGTTCGGGCAAACCCGACTCGCACAAGACATCGCGCAAACATTTGACAATGACCTGGTTGGAACGCAGCGCCTCACTACCGCCACGTAATATCACACCATTACCAGCCTTAAGACATAAGGCTGCCGCATCGGCAGTGACGTTGGGGCGTGCTTCGTAAATCATCGCGATCACCCCCAGTGGGATACGCACGCGCTCAATGATCAATCCTTTTGCCGAACGCTCACTGCGCGTAATCTCACCCACCGGATCAGGTAAGGCGGCCACATCACGTAAAGCGGTGGCTATAGCACGGATACGCTCCTCATTGAGTGCCAGGCGATCCAGCAT
>JAAXIA010000042.1 GCA_012270595.1 Rhodanobacteraceae bacterium
GCGGGGGACTTCTCAGCGAGGCACTGGCCTTGACTGGCGCGCAGGTGACGGGTATTGATCTCAGTGAACAATTGATTGCCACCGCAAAATTGCATTTGCACGAGTCAGGCCTTAAGGTCGACTATCGTGTGCAGTCATCCCATGAGCTGGCTGGCAGCGAAGTGGCGAGCTTTGATGCAGTGTGCTGTATGGAGATGATCGAACATGTGCCTGACCCGCGCGCACTAGTGGAAGATCTGGCGGCTATGTTAAAGCCGGGGGGGTGCCTGTTCATGTCTACGCTTAACCGTAACCTTGTGTCGTTTGTGGCAGCCATCGTTGGCGGTGAATATCTTTTCCGGCTGCTTCCCCGTGGTACTCACCATTATGCGCAATTCATCAGGCCGTCTGAGTTGGCGCGACTGTTACGCCGCGCCGGGCTGGTGCTGGATGGTATCTCCGGCCTGGCTTATAACCCACTGACGCGCAAGGCATGGCTTAGTCGTAGTACTGCGGTGAACTATCTGCTTTGTGCAAGCAAGCCACGATGAAAGCCTTGCCTGAGGCTGGTGTTCAGGCCGTACTTTTCGATCTTGACGGCACGCTGGTGGATAGTGCCGTTGATCTTTATGCCGCCTTGTGCATTTACTGTGATCAAAACGGTGTTGGTGCGCCACCTTATGCCACCGTACGCGCGGTAGCATCGCGCGGTGCCCGTGCCATTTTGCGTAGTGCCTTTGGTGATGATGAAGAAAATCTGTCGTGCCGCATGCCATCTTATCTGGACATCTACGCGCGTCTCAAAAGCCAGCACACCCGTCCTTTTGCAGGTATTGAGTCCCTGCTGGCAAAGCTTGAGAATGCGGCTGTGATCTGGGGGATTGTTACCAATAAACCGACTTTTCTTGCTCGGGATATACTTAAGGACATGGGCTGGTATCAGCGCAGTGCTGCATTGGTTTGCGGCGATACGCTTGTGCAGAGGAAACCCCATCCGGCACCGGTAAACCTGGCTTGCGAGCAGATCGGTGTTACACCGCAACAATGCCTGTTTGTGGGTGATGATCGCCGCGACGTGGAAGCTGGCCGTGCCGCCGGTCTCTATACTGTGGCTGCCGGCTGGGGTTATCTGGGCGGTGAAAATCCTGCACACTGGTGCGCGGATGCGCTATGCGAACATCCGTATCAATTAGCTTCCATGCTTGGCTTTGAGCCAGTCGCGTGAGTTATCCAGCGACCTCGCCTGGTGCGCTTCAGGCTTATCTCGACAAATGGCTGGCAGTTCAGCCGCAGCAGCGTATCGCGCTCTCTTTCGTCGATCCGCTGCGCTACCCTGGACACCTTGCTTTGGCAGCGTGGGAGCAGGAAGTATTGGTCATGGCCTACGGCATAAACGAGCCGCAGGTCGCTATGAGTAAACTCGACTGGTGGGTGGGGGAGCTATGCGATGCGAATACGGGTGGTGGTCGACACGTGTTGACCCGGGTGCTATTTACTGACAATGGTGCTCATGACCTGCCGCGTGAGCTTTGGTTGGCCCCGCTACAGGCGGCTATGGACCAGCTGACTAAGGGAACAGCGACGGATTTTTCGACCCAGCTTGCAATGGCGGAAAGTTTGCATGGTGCCCTTGCAAGGCTGGAGACGGCCTGGTGGTTTGGGCTTGATGTGTCGGCTGATCGTGCAGTGCGTGTGGCAACACTGGTGCATATGCTGCACGCACTGCGGCGCTTGCGCGACGACATTGGCGGCGATTGTTTGCCCCTGCCCATGGCACGCCTGGCACGTTTTGGTCTCAGTCGTTCCCAGTTGGCACAGTCCAGTGACCGTTGCAATCAGGCGATTCAGGCGCAACTTGCAGATCTGAGTGCGGCGTGGCGTGAGGCGGCAGCTATGGCCGGTCCGCTCAGTGTGTTTCGTGGTCTGGAATCGGCTTTATCGGAGAAACTGGCATGCCGCGCGCTGCGCGCTAGTGAGCCTTTGTCTGTATTGCAACGAGGCACCACGAGCAGGGCTTTGGTGACAGCAGTGATCGCATGGCGCCTGGCTCGTCGCTGGCATCAGTCAAACACTTGAAGGCAGGGTTGCCAAGCGCAGTGAACCGCATACTTTACATGCCTGATAAGGCCATTTCCACCGCCACTTGAGTAAGGTCGAGATGGCCCCATATGAGGGTGCAGTAGCGCGGTTACCTCTAAAATAATGCGCCCCTCATTCATTGTTAAAGAAAAAATGCAGTTTTTTCTTTTTTCATTCTAAGTGGGTGGTGATGCATGGATGCTGGGGCAGCGGCAATTTGGGTTGTTTATGAAAGATTTACTGATACAGGCCCTCTACAGCGCATGGTGTAACCGTACGGCTACAAAGGCAAGGAAATGCAAGCATGCATAGCGATGAAATCACGGTTCGTCTGATGCCCGATGTCGCAACCCAGACACGGGCACATCCGAAAGCAGCACTGGACTGGGTGGGCATGGATGGTATCGAGGTGCCGCTGTACTTTGACGCTGGTGATGGCCAGATGCAACGTGTCAATGCGCGCGTCGGTGTTTTTGTTAACCTGACTCGTGCCGACCAGCGCGGAATCCATATGTCGCGCCTTTATCTGCTGGTGGATGAGCACTTGGGTATGCAATCGCTTAAGCTTGCCGAACTACATGCATTACTACGAACATTGCTTGCCTCGCAGTGTGCGCTTTCCGACCATGGCCACCTGAATATTCGCTTCGATGTAATGGTGCGCCGTGCAGCACCGCATAGCGCTAATAGCGGATGGCGAAGCTATCCGGTATCCATAGATGCTTACCTTGGTCCGGATGGTTGCCGTCTGGGGTTGGAAACTGAAGTGCTTTATTCCTCCACCTGCCCTGCTTCAGCGGCGTTGTCGCGACAGTTGATTCAGGAACAATTTATCCGTGACTTTCAGCCCGGTCAGGCGCTTGATCATGCTGCGGTGCATGCCTGGCTGGGTAGCGAGCAGGGCATCGTTGCCACACCACATGCGCAACGCAGCGTGGCGCGACTGCAGGTAGGTCTGGCTAATGAATCTTCATTCAGGCTTCTTGACTTGATCGATCTCGCCGAGCAGTCGCTGGGTACGGCGGTTCAGGTGGCTGTGAAGCGTGAGGATGAGCAGGCGTTTGCGTTGGCCAATGGTCGTAACCTGATGTTTTGCGAAGATGCGGCGCGCCGCATCCAAAAAGTGCTGGATGCTGATGCCGACTTCATGGATTTTCATGTTCGGGTTGAACATCAGGAAAGCCTGCACCCGTACAACGTCCTGGCGCAAGCAAGCTCTGTTGTCGCGCGCGCTGTGGTACCTGAAGGCACTTCGGTGTCACCCGCGAGGCAGACATTTGTTGGCAAAACCTCGAAAGTCTTTGATGATGCGGTAATGCGGGAGGACGGATCTTACACCCTGCCGGCGACGGTCAGTATTGATCTCCCTCAAGGTTACCGGCCGACCCCCGACGAAGAGTACATGTGCCCCCGGCAATTGGCGTATTTTCGAAACAAGTTAAACTGTTGGCGTGAGCAGTTGGTGGAAGACTCTCGCCAAACCATGGATAACCTGCATGATGAGGTCCGTGATGTTGGTGATGAGGCAGAACCCGCCACGCGGGAAACCGAGAACCCGCTGGAACTGCGTACCCGTGATCGTTATCGCAAACTGATCTCCAAGATCGACAGGGCATTGCGCCGGATTGAAGAGGGGTACTATGGTTATTGCGAAGAAACAGATGAGGAAATCGGCATCGAGCGTCTTGATGCGCGTCCAATTGCTACCTTGTCACTAGATGCTCAGGAGCGGTGCGAGCATCTGCAAAAACAGATGGGGGATTAAGGCGATTTATTTTTTTCGCTGATGGGCAGGAAAATCCAGATCGAGGTCGAACGTCTTGCCACATCAGTTTGAACTCAATTGGAAATGAAAGATGAGCGAGTTTGACGCTATCAGATAGCAGGCTCGTTTTTCTTGGCTGTGAACGGACACTTCGAAAAAATCTCATGTGCTTTTCTGTTACCCAGGCTTGAGTGTGCATGGTTTCAGTGTTTAGTATCTTCGTTATGGTGACGGCAGCGAGCGAAGTGAAGATACTCGGGAACCGGATCGTTACCGCCCTCACACCATGGCTGGCAACGCAGAAGGCGCCAGATGACGAGCAAGCTGCCACGCCAGGCACCGAAGCGCAGCAGTGCAACACGGGCATATGCCGAGCAACAGGGGTGGAAGCGACAACGCTGTCCCCATAGCGGGCTGAGCAAGCGCTGGTACAAGTCGAGCAGGAAGACGAGCCATCGGGTCATGGTTTAGACGCTTTAGGTGTTACCGAGGACAGAAAGGAATGGTGATTGTAAAACTTGCTTATTATTGGCATATAGGCTATAAAAGCGCGCCGCTACAGCCAATACGAGTAAATAGATATGGCGAACACAACGCGTAGCTCGACAGCAGTCGGGCTGAGGAAAAGAAAAATGGTCAGCAAAGTGGGAGCCTCAGGCAAGAGTGCGGCCAGTGC
>JAAXIA010000022.1 GCA_012270595.1 Rhodanobacteraceae bacterium
CCCTGAATAGATCAGAGCTTCCTTAGCTACTTCAGCCCTAATTAGCTACTTCAGCCCTAAAAATAAACTATATTTAATAAAAAATAACCAACTATCGGCAACGCAGACAATCAACTGTGTGCATAAACCATTTTTCCTTCTACACTACCCTATGGGTTAGGCGACAATAAATGACTCTTGCGAGATCCGTATGAAACCCCTTTCATGGCGTATATTCCTACCCTGTTTCGGCTTACTGTTACTGACCGCCTGTCATAAAGGAAAACCAGGGGGAAACGGGTCAAAAAAAACACCTCCTGGCGTAGAAGTTATCATCGTACACCCCCGCAACATACCGCTTACCAAAAACCTGGTAGGTCAGCTCTCACCCTACCGGAGCGCTGACGTGCGTGCCCGTGTCGCCGGGGTGCTTCTTAAGCGTGCTTACACCGAAGGCAGCCAGGTTAAAAAAGGACAACTGCTGTTTCAGATTGATCCAGTACCGCTGAAAACCGCCTTGCATGCCGCCCAGGCCGCATTGACCCAGGCGCAAACCGCCTATACAAACGCCCGCATCAATGCGCAGCGCGCGCAGAAACTGGCACCCATGGGCTATATCTCTGGTTCTGATCTTGACAATACACTAGCCACTGAACGTAGTGCCGCGGCAGCTGTTCAGATTGCCCGGGCCAAAGTGGAAAACGCACGCATCCAGCTTGGTTATGCCCGGGTAGCATCGCCTATTGCTGGCCGTGCCGGCGAACAGGAAGTAACCGAAGGTGCCCTGGTCGGATATGACAACAAGGCAACGCTGCTGACCACCGTGGAACAGATCGACCCCCTGTACCTAGACTTCAGCCTGAACGTCTCCGAACTTGAGCGGATGAAACAGGCCCAGCGCCAGGGCTACCTCCACCTGATGGGGCACGGCAAGGCCAGGGTGGACATTACGCTCCCTGATGGCACGCCCTACCGCAGACGCGGCGTGCTGGATTTCTCTGCCGCCAAAGTGAACCCCGCCACAGGCACCATCGGTCTTCGCGCCAAGGTACCTAACCCACACCATCAACTCCTCCCGGGTATGTATGTGACCATCAAGGCCTATCTGGGTATCCGCCGCGGTGTGTTCATCATCCCGCACACGGCTTTACTGCGCGACGCACAAGGAGCCTATGTGCTGGCGGTGGACAGACAAAACCGGGCCACCCGTCACAAAGTGGCTAGTGCCATCATGCACGGCAGCGACTGGATTATTCACAGTGACCTGAACGACGGTGCAAAAATCATCGTTTCAGGTTTACAAAAAGCAAGAGCTGGCATGCACGTTATTCCCATTTCCCGGCAAGCGCCACCCAGGCGAGCGTCGACCAGTACGCCCCACGGCAAGTAAGGGAGCGCCAAGGATATGCCGAGTTTTTTTATTGACCGCCCGATCTTCGCGTGGGTGATTGCCCTTTTAATCTCCATCGGCGGCATACTCTCCATGTTACACCTTGGCGTCGAATCCTATCCCAATATCGCGCCACCGTCGGTCACCGTGGAAGCCACCTACCCTGGTGCCGACGCCCATACCACCGAAAAGGCAGTCACCCAGGTCATTGAACAACAACTGACAGGTATCGACCACCTGCTTTATTTTAATTCCTCATCCAGTGCTGCCGGGCACACCAGTATCCGGTTGACCTTCAAAGACGGTACCAATCCAGATACCGCCCAGTTACAGGTACAAAACAAGGTCGCTCTGGCCACATCACAGCTACCCGCATCCGTGATAAAACAGGGTATCACCGTTGCCAAGCAAAACACCGGCTTTCTCATGGTGGTGGCACTAAAATCGAGCAACCCGACCGTCAACAGCACCGATCTCAACGATCTGGTGGCCTCGCAGGTGCTCAAGCAAATCGCTCGTGTTCCCGGTGTTGGCGGCACCCAGCATTTCGGTAGCCAATACGCCATGCGCATCTGGCTCAATCCAGACAAGCTGCATGCCTATGGCCTGTCAAGTAGCCAGGTGCTAAGCGCCATCCGCACTCAAAACGTGCAATTTGCCGCTGGGGCTACTGGTGCGGACCCCGCCCTTCCCGGCCAAGGCATCACAGCCACGGTATCCACGGAAGGCCACTTCACAAACGCCAACCAGTTCAAGCACATTATTTTGCGTAAAAGCCACGACGGCAGCATCGTGACCCTGGGCGATGTTGCCCGTGTTGCCCTGGGTTCCAGCTTTTATGGCGCTGAAAGCTTCCTTGATGGCCATCCCATTGCCGGTTTTGCCATTTTGCTACAACCTGGTGCCAACGCACTGGACGTCTCCACCGCCGTACGCGCCAAGATGAATGAACTAGCGCCCAGTTTTCCACCGGGCGTGACCTGGACCAGCCCGTTCGACAGCACCAAGTTTGTCCGTTACTCCATCAATGAAGTGATACAAACACTGATGGAAGCCATATTCATGGTGTTCCTGGTCATTTTGCTGTTTTTGCAAAACCTCCGTGCCACGCTCATTCCGCTCCTGGTCATCCCGGTGACGCTACTGGGGAGCTTCCTGGGCATGAGCATACTGGGTTTTACCATCAACCAGCTCACTTTGTTTGCCATGGTGCTGGCCATTGGTATTGTGGTGGATGACGCGATTGTGGTGATCGAAAACGTTGAGCGCATCATGCACGAGGAAGACCTCCCACCGAAGGAAGCAACACGCAAAGGCATGGGGCAGATCACCGGCGCTGTGGTTGCCATCACCGTAGTATTAACGGCGGTCTTTATTCCTTCAGCACTGGAACCGGGTGCCTCTGGCGTCATTTACCGGCAATTTGCCCTGACCCTGGCAATGACCATAGGGTTTTCGGCGTTTCTCGCCCTGTCCTTCACACCAGCGCTCTGCGCCAACTTCCTGAAACCAGAAGGCCATAGAAAACAGCACCCGTTCTTCGGCAGATTCAACCAACTGTTTTCCTGGACAACTCAACGCTACACACATCACATCGGCAAAGCGGTCAACCACACTCCACGCTGGATGCTGATATTTGTGCTCATCACGGTACTTGGCGGCGTGCTCTACCAACACCTTCCCGGCAGTTTTTTACCCGAAGAAGATCAGGGTTTCGCGCTGTCACTCATCCAGCTGCCACCGGGAGCCACCAAGCAACGCACTGAAGCGGTGATGGCAAAGATGCGAAGCATCCTGGAGAAAGATCCCGAAGTCAAAACCATCATGCAAATCGTCGGTTTCAGCTTCCTGGGTCAGGCTGAAAATACGGCCATGGCATTCATCAAGCTTAAAGACTGGAAGCATCGTAAACACAGCGTCATGGCATTTATTCAGGAAGCCAATAAGCAACTCGCCCACATTGAAGGCGCACGTATTTTCGTGATGAACCTGCCTGCCGCCAATGGTCTGGGAGCATTTGGCGGTTTCGATATATACCTGCAAGATCGCGCCGGTCACGGTCGCCATGCGCTTACCCGCGCCGGCAACATGCTACTGGGAAAGGCTCATCAAGAACCGCTACTGGCCCACGTACGCCCCAACACGATGGAAGATGCACCGCAATGGAAACTAAGCGTGGATCGCAATAAGGCTAACTCCCTGGGGCTATCCGTGAGCGACATCTACAACAGCATCAACCTCATGCTGGCACCGACCTACGTAAACGACTTTTCCTACCATGGCCGCATCAAAAAAGTGATGATACAGGCAGATGTGCCTTATCGCATGGGACCGGAAGCACTTGATCACTTCTACGCACCCAGTCACACCGCACACCATAACGACGGCACACCGCTGATGATCCCACTTGGCAATGTCGTTCATGCCAGGTGGATCGTTGCTTCACCCTCATTAACTCGCTACAACGGTTATCCTGCGGTAGAAATCACCGGTTCGGCAGCACCTGGGCACTCCTCGGGTCAAGCCATGCACGCGCTGGAAAAGATCATCCATAAGGCATTGCCACATGGCTACGGCTATGACTGGAGCGGTTACTCCTACCAGGAGCTTGTCTCTGGCAACACCGCCACGTTACTCATGCTATTATCTGCCGTCGTCGTGTTCCTCGCCCTGGCCGCACTCTACGAGAGCTGGTCCATTCCGCTTTCCGTGCTAATGGCGGTACCCATCGGTCTTCTGGGTGCGATCGTGTTCACCATGCTACGTGGTTTGTCCAACGGGATCTTCTTCAAGGTTGGCCTCATCACAGTCATCGGTCTGGCAACGAAAAACGCTATCCTCATGATCGAATTTTCGGTATCCGCACAGCACGCTGGCCGCAGCTTGCGCAAAGCCATTATGGAAGCAACCCGGCTACGACTGCGTCCCATTGTCATGACCTCGCAATCCTTTATTCTGGGGGTGTTGCCACTGTACATCTCCACCGGTGCCGGCGCTCACTCACGTCAGGCCATCGGCACAGGTGTAATTGGCGGCATGCTGTTCGCCACTTTCCTGGGCTTGTTACTCATTCCACTGTTCTACGTTGTCGTACGGCGTCTGCTCGGTGACCCGCTAGACGGCAACGCGCAGGGAACAAAGGAAGAGTTACCCATGTTCGACTCCGATCCAATACATTAGGGGAACTTAATGTTATGGGTAAAATAGCCGGGGAATTTAAACTTAATGTAGAAATTCTTAAACGTTGTCGTGAACAGATGAATTTGTCTCAAGATGATGTAAAAAAGAAAATTCCATCTATAGATTCAATAGAATCGTGAGCTAAACGCCCTACCTACAAGCAGCTTGATACTCTATCTGATCTATACCAGGTACCCCGATGGGTATTTATTGCTGATAATTTGCCAGAGGAATATCAGTACACCAATACGCCTGCGTTCAGAAAATTCAAGGCCTCCAAAGCATTTGAAGATAGCAAGGTGCGTAAACTTGTTGTCCGTGTCGAACAATACCGGGACTTGTTTATTGAGCTAAGGCAGCATATGGATGATCCGGTTCAGCATTTCACCTTACCTGCATTAGAAAAAACGAATAATATAGAGAAAACCGTCGATACAGCAGTCGATACAACAAGGAAATGGATCTGTATAAAAGAACCACTTGATTTTGAAAAACTAAAAGAGTTATTAGAAGAAAAAGGTGTATTTGTATTTTTAACCGGCAAATACAAGGGCTGGTCTTATATTGAGCAGGCATTCAGGGGTCTCACCATCACACATTCAACAACCCCTGTCATTATTATTAATAATTCCGATAGCAAAAAAGCACAATCATTTACATTGATGCATGAACTTGGGCACCTGATTAGAGGCGATACCAGTATTGATGGTAAAAGTACCACTGATGCCGATATTGAAAAATGGTGCGACTTGTTTTCGGGTAAAATGTTGATGCCTGCCCATTCTGAATTCTGGCAACGACTTGTTAGTAATGATCTTGCTGATATAAAACGATTGGCACAGCAATTTAAAGTGAGTCCATACGCTTGCCTGGTTCGATTAAGGCAGTTGCAAAAAATTGATCAACAAACATACAGCGAGCTAGAAGCTAAATTAGATGATGAATATAAAAAACTCAAAGAAAAACAGAAAAACCGCTCTGGAGGAGCACAAAGAGATAGAGTAAAAGAAGTACGAACCCAATTTGGTACTCCATTTATCAATACAGTGCTCACTGCCTGGCATAGCCAGGAGATAACCCTGCACAAAGCAACAAAATTGCTAGACCTTAAACGCCCGCAGCAGTTTCTTGATTTGGGTGTTAGCTGATGAGTAACCCTATTACATATTGTTTAGATGCCAATGTGCTCATAACCTCCTGGTATCAATCCTATCCGCCAGATCTATTTCCATGCGTCTGGAAATTATTAGCCTATCATCAAAGTCAACTAGTCATCCCTCAACCAATTTTCGATGAGATAGAACCGTATTCAAACAACGCTATTTCACAAAATAAACGTAAGGAAAAGTATCCATTGAAATGTTGGCTGGAAGAAAAAGATTTTCATCCACAAAAAGTACCAGGTGCCATAGCAGATGCCATAGAAAAAAAAGCATTCGAATTGGGAAGAACCTATGAAACAGGAAATAGCAAGGGAGCAGGACAAAACGATATTCTACTCATCGCCTTTGCCGAGCGGCATGGGCACACCATTGTTACCCTGGAAGCTGATCAACCACAAGAACCCAGCAAAAAGAGTGATTACAGAATTCCCCTGATATGTAAAAAAGAAGGTGTGCCCTGGATAGGTTTTTTTGTTGATCTTCTTCGGAAATTGAAAGAGCAGAAGCAATGAGCCGTAACAAACAAAAACTGGAATGAACCTGGATCGGTAAAAATAAACGCCCTCGGCCTGCGCCGCGCGTTCTGCTAGAATATCCTGACAAATCGATCATTGGACAAAAGAGCAAAACACAGGAGATAAAATGAGTCAGGCACAAAAGCAGAGTAAAGCGAAGATACATCATTACACCATGCATCAGGCCGCTTATTTAGCGCATGCCTTAACCATAAATGGCTCTGCGGAAGACAATCTTTCAAAGTCTCTTGCTTCATCGAAGGTAGATATGAATCCGCACCAGGTTGAGGCGGCATTATTG
>JAAXIA010000043.1 GCA_012270595.1 Rhodanobacteraceae bacterium
CCGCCCGCCGCGCCCGAAAACGGGCGTCTGGAAGCCAAAAAGGCCCAGAAACGCAGCGGTGGAAGCGGAGAAATCCATCATCGAAGTCGGCAGGCATGGCTGGCTTGGGTGAGCTTGCTCAGAACATCCATTGATCAGGGATTCCTTAAGTATTATGGATATGCCGGGAGGATTTTTGGCTCAGGTATCGCGCCAGAAAACGACCCGTGTCTGAGTCGGGGGTGGCGGCTACGGTTTCCGGTGTGCCGCTTACCAGGATACGCCCACCTCCGGCACCGCCCTGGGGACCAAGGTCAATGATCCAGTCGGCGGTTTTGATGACATCCATATTGTGTTCGATCACCACAACTGTGTTGCCCTGGTCAACCAGCTGGTGTAGCACATCAAGTAACTGGTCAATATCATGAAAGTGCAATCCGGTGGTGGGTTCGTCGAGAATGTACAAGGTGCGACTGGTGTGTTGCCTAGAAAGCTCGCGAGAGAGTTTGACCCGTTGTGCTTCACCACCAGAAAGCGTCGTGGCGCTCTGACCCAGCTTGATGTAGTCCAGCCCAACGGCACACAGCGTGTTGAGCTTACGTGCAATGATTGGTACGTTTTCGAACAGTTTCAGTGTTTCTTCCACGGTCATATCCAGCACATCGGCGATGGTATGGCCCTTGTAGAGGATATCCAGCGTTTCGCGGTTGTAACGTTTTCCCTGACACAGATCACAGGGGACATGTACGTCAGGTAGAAAGTGCATTTCTACCTTTATTATGCCATCGCCCTGACACGCTTCGCAGCGGCCACCACGCACATTAAAGCTGAAACGACCGGGTTTATAGCCACGTGCGCGGGCCTCTGGCACCTGGGCGAATAACTCGCGCAAGGGGGTGAACAGACCGGTATAGGTGGCCGGATTGGAGCGTGGTGTGCGACCGATCGGTGATTGGTCGATATCGACTACCTTGTCAAACAGATCCAGTCCCTGGAATGATTTGAAAGGATCCGGTAGGGTATGGGCACCGTTTAGGCGGGCTGCGGCCAGTCGAAATAGGGTATTGTTGATTAACGTGGATTTTCCGGAACCCGAGACCCCAGTGACGCAGGTGAAGAGTCCGGCTGGAATGGCCAGATCGACGTTTTTCAGGTTATTACCAGTGGCGCCAGAGAGACGTAACCAGCCATGTTTGTCGCTACTTTGACGGCGTTCATACGGTATCTGGATGGCGCGTTTCCCGCTCAGAAACTGGCCGGTGATTGAGCGCGGCACAGCGAGAATGTCCTCAATACTGCCTTGTGCTACCACCTCGCCGCCATGTATACCCGCACCGGGACCAATATCGAGCAGGTGATCAGCCATGCGGATGGCATCTTCGTCGTGTTCTACGACCAGCACGGTATTGCCAAGGTCACGCAGCCGGGTAAGCGTGCTGAGCAGACGTTCGTTATCGCGCTGATGCAGGCCAATGGAAGGCTCATCCAGTACGTATAAAACCCCCACCAGACCAGCACCGATCTGGCTGGCCAGACGGATGCGTTGCGCTTCGCCGCCAGAAAGCGTACTAGCCTGGCGATCCAGGCTAAGGTAATTGAGTCCCACATCGTTCAGGAACAATAGCCGTTGGCGGATTTCCTTGATGATCTTCGTTGCAATCTCGCCGCGCCAGCCCTTTAGTTTCAGTGTGTCAAAAAAGTGCAGCAGATCGTCAATGGAGCGGTGAGTGAGTGCTGGTAGAGTTTGTCCGGCCACGAACACGTGTCGGGCGGAACAATTCAGGCGTTGCCCGTCGCAGTCGGGGCATGGACGTTGGCTGATGTATTGTGCCAGTTTCTCTCGCACGGTCGCCGAGTCGGTTTCCTTGTGACGTCGCTCCAAGCTTGGCACGATGCCTTCAAAGGCATGCGTACGGGCATTTTTGCCGCCGTGTTTGGTCAGATAGTGAAAGGTGATGCTCTCCTTTCCGCTGCCGTGAAGGATTACCTTTCGCACTTTTTTAGGCAGATCCTGCCAACGTGTGGATGGGTCAAAATTGTAATGCCTTACTATGGATTGCAACACCTGCGCGTAGTTTGGATTTTGCCAGTCCCAGGCGGGAATCGCTCCGTCGATAAGTGAAAGCCTGGGATCGGAAACCACGCGCTCAGGATCAAACACCTGGGTAACGCCAAGACCGTCGCAAGTTGGACAAGCCCCTGCGGGTGAATTGAACGAGAACAGGCGTGGTTCCAGCGCCGATAGTGAATAGTTGCACAGAGGACAGGCGTAACGCGAGGAGAACAGATGTTCCTCTGCTTCGGGCTGGTCCATCCTGGAGACAATTGCCAGACCATCCCCCTGCTGCAGGGCCGTTTCAAATGATTCGGCCAGTCGCTGCCTGATGTCTTCACGTGGCCGAAAACGATCAACGACCGCTTCTATACTATGTTTGACCCGTAGTTCCAGAGATGGTAGGTCGTCGAGTTCATACACCGAGCCATCGACGCGGACGCGCACGAATCCTTGCGCCCGCAACCGCTCGAATACCTGCAGGTGTTCGCCCTTGCGTTGGCGGACTACGGGTGCCAGCAGCATCCAGCGCGTTTGGCGATCCAGCGCGAGCGTTGTGTCTACCATTTGGCTGACAGTTTGTGCCTCCAGAGTGGTGTCGTGTTCAGGACAGCGTGGTGTGCCGATGCGGGCATACAACAGGCGCAGATAGTCGTACACTTCGGTGATGGTGCCCACAGTGGAGCGTGGGTTGTGCGAGGTGGATTTCTGCTCGAT
>JAAXIA010000069.1 GCA_012270595.1 Rhodanobacteraceae bacterium
GCCTTGACCCGTATCTTAAAACCCATCGGTCTGGCCTTGCCGTTGCTATCGCGTTTTGAGTGCGACACGTGCGTCACGCGCATGGATGCCAATGCCTTTGTGGAGTCAGGCACGCAGGGGCATTTTGATTTAGCCTATATCGATCCACCCTACAACCAGCACCCCTACGGTTCTAACTATTTCATGCTGAACCTGTTATGCGCGAACCAACGACCCACGCGCATGAGCAGAGTATCGGGTATCCCGTCCGACTGGAACCGTTCGCGTTATAACCAGCGCCACGAAGCAGAGGCAGCCTTGATGCATGTGGTGGAACACTGTGATGCGGATTTTTTGCTGATTTCCTACAACTCGGAAGGTTTTGTGCCGCATGAGCGTTTTCTTGCTGCACTGAAGGCGCACGGCAGGCCGAGCGTTTTGGAAACCCGCTATAACACTTTTCGTGCCAGTCGGAACCTGCGCGCGCGGGCGCTGCATGTCAGTGAGTTTCTCTACTTGCTGGAGCGTTAGTGTGTCAGACAAGCATCGTTTGCGTAAGCAGCGTGCCGGCACGGTTATCAACTTGACTTCCAGACAGCAGGAAAAGGTGCTCATAAAAGCGCTGGTGCGGGTATGCGAGGCGCTTGAGGAACAGTTTCCCAAGATACGCCTGGTACATCGAACACAGTGGTTTTTACGTGATGTTGTTGAAACCTTGCAACACCAGTTTCCAGGCATGGATTTTCATTATTCTCATCAACAATCGTCCATGCGACCTGATGGTGGAATTTTGAACATGGTACGCAGTGATGGCGCGGAGTTGCCCATCCGGATTACTGAAAAGAAAAACCAGGGTACCAACCGCTTGCGTGTCAACGAAGGAAAAGCCGTTCAGGCCAAAGGGAACGCGATTGAACGGCTGGGGAAAAACGTGATTGGATTTCGCACCGCGTTTCTATCCGAATCCATTTTCCCGTTCGTCTGTTTTGGCGATGGTTGCGATTTCGCTGATGGTTCCTCCATTCTGGATCGAGTCGTGACCATTGCTATGTTCGGTCGACTTAACAAGGAATATTTGCACAATCAGTGTGAAAACCGGTTTCCCCGTGGTTCGTTTTATTTTCGTGAACCGGAATGGACGGAGCAGGAAATGTTTGAAATATGCGTTTCTATTGCGGAAAAAAGTGTGTATTACTACTACTCAAAGTACGGTAGAGACTCTTTTATCCATAGATAGAACAATGCGTTTCTGGTTTCGTGTGATACTGCTTTCGGCCAAGCGCTGGCGTATTAACGCAGCGCCTGACGCCGCCCGTTTCTCCAATGTTTAATCAATGCCACGTTGGCGCGACGCCATGGTCGACCGCTGGTGAAACGCTGGCGGGTTTGGGTCACGCCCCGGTGTGCGCTGGTTGACATAAAGAGGTGCTAGCGGCGATGATAGGGGATATAAGGAATGGCGGCAGTCTTGTGATGCGGCGATTCCTAAGGCTTTGCCTGGATCTGTTGTTCGTAAAGGGTGTTCCCGTGACGGATGTGGCCGGGACCCAGTACAGTGTAGGTGCCAACTTGTCGATCAAAGCGCATATGCCTATGACTATGAAATATTTCCGCGGTTTTTTGTGGTCGTCGCTGGCTTTGCTTGGCGGTTGCCACGCCTTGTTGCTGAATCCACCCGGTGATGTGGCGCGCCAGCAGAGTGACACCATGATCATCTCTACCGGCATCATTGCGTTGATTATCGTCCCGGTGATGATTGCCATTGCCGTGGTTGCCTGGCGTTACCGTGCCTCGAACAGCAAGGTTCGTTACGAACCAGACTGGGAAGAATCGCCACGGCTGGAGCTGGTGATATGGGCTCTACCCGTACTTATCATTCTTGCCGTCGGTGCCATCAGCTGGATTGGTACCCATAAGCTTGATCCTTACCGGTCGCTTGATCGCATTGCGCCGGGCAAGCCGGTGACGGCGGCGACCAAAACGCTTGAAGTAGAAGTCGTCTCGTTGCGCTGGAAGTGGCTGTTCTTTTATCCACAATACGGTATCGCGACAGTTAACCAGATCGCCGCACCGATCAATGTGCCGATCCACTTCAAGCTGACCTCCGACCCGATGATGGACTCGTTTTTCATCCCGGCCTTGGTCGGACAGGTGTACACCATGGCTGGCATGCAGACCATTCTAAACGGTGTGATGAGCAAGCCAGGGCGTTACAAAGGTTTTTCTTCCAACTATAGTGGTGCTGGTTTTACTGATATGCGTTTTACATTCGATGCCATGACTGCAGCCAACTTCAGGGGCTGGGTGGCAAAAGTGCGTGCCAGTGGCGGGAACCTTGATCGCAAAACCTACAACCGGTTGCGTCAGCCTCAGCGCCATGTGCCGGTCAAGTACTACGCGCACTTCCAGAGCGACTTGTATCAGCGCATTCTTAATCTTTGTGTCAACCCTGGCCAGATGTGCATGAGTGATATGATGGCCGCCGATGCCGGCATGCACATGAAGGGCATGCATGGGATGCGTGGTCATGACCGACACATGCAGGCCAAACCGTCCATGATGACGCCTTAGCAATTTTTGAAAGCTTCTTTTTAGAGAAACAGACCATGACACAAGCCATGCCTCATCGTGCCGATATTTGGAATGTTCTGTTTGGACGACTCTCGCTTGATGCCTTGCCGTTCCTGAAGGCTGATACGGAAGGGCATATTCTCCTGGGCACCTTGTTTGTAGTGCTTGTCGGTGCGCTTGGCGTTCTGGGCCTGATTACGAAAAAACGCTGGTGGGGTTACCTGTGGCGTGAGTGGTTTACCACAGTGGACCACAAGAAGCTTGGCATCATGTATATGATTCTGGGTACGGTAATGCTGTTGCGCGGTTTTTCAGACGCCATCATGATGCGCTCGCAGCAAGCCATCGCCTTCGGCTCGAACATGGGTTACCTGCCACCGGCACATTACGACCAGGTGTTTTCGGCGCATGGCTCGATCATGATTTTTTTCGTGGCGATGCCCTATATGGTCGGTCTCATTAACTTTGTGATGCCGCTGCAAATTGGTGCCCGCGATGTAGCTTTCCCCTTTCTCAATAACTTAAGTTTCTGGTTTACCTTCTGGGGGGCCATGCTGTTTATGGTGTCGCTGTTCGTCGGCGAGTTTACCACGGCTGGCTGGCTTGGCTATCCACCCATTTCCGAATTGCAACCGGGCACAGGTACCGACTACTACATCTGGGGCATTCAGCTCTCCGGTGTGGGGACCGTGCTTACTGGTATCAACTTTGTTGCTACCATTTTAAAGATGCGGGCACCAGGCATGACGCTGATGAAAATGCCGGTATTTACCTGGACGGCACTGTGTACCAGTGGCCTGATTATCGCGGCTTTCCCTGTGCTCACTGCCGTGCTTGGACTGCTCTCGCTGGATCGTTACCTGGGCATGCACTTCTTCACCAATGATTTTGGTGGCAACCTCATGATGTACATCAATCTTATCTGGGTGTGGGGACACCCCGAGGTGTACATATTGATGCTACCGATTTTCGGTGTGTACTCGGAGATTGTGCCGACCTTTTCGGGTAAGCCGTTGTTTGGTTATTCATCCATGGTCTACGCCACTGCGTCGATCATGATTCTGTCGTACATGGTGTGGTTGCACCACTTTTTTACCATGGGGTCGGGAGCTGATGTCAATTCCTTTTTCTCCCTCACCACCATGATTATTTCCATCCCTACTGGAGTCAAGATCTTCAACTGGTTATTCACCATGTACCGTGGTCGGGTGCGCTTTACTGTGCCGATGCTGTGGACCATCGCCTTTCTGTTTACCTTCATTATTGGGGGCGTGACCGGTGTCATGCTGTCGGTCGCACCCGCCGACTTCCTGCTTCATAATAGTCTGTTTCTTGTCGCCCACTTTCATAACGTGATTATTGGCGGCGTGGTGTTTGGCATCTTCGCGGCAGTGAACTACTGGTTTCCCAAGGCATTTGGCTTCAAGCTTGATGCGTTTTGGGGCAAGATCAGTTTCTGGTGCTGGTTGGTGGGCTTCTGGGTCGCCTTTACCCCGCTCTACCTGATGGGCCTGATGGGGGTTACCCGACGCCTGAGTCATTTTGAAAACCCGGCATTGCAGCCATATTTCATTGTAGCCGCAGTGGGGGCCTCCATTATTGCCATGGGCATTCTTAGCTTTATTATCCAGATTGTGATCAGCATCATGCGGCGTAAGGAATACGCCGTGGGTGGTGATCCATGGAATGCGCGCACACTGGAATGGTCCACCTCATCTCCGCCACCGGACTACAACTTTGCTTTCATCCCACAGGTGCGCTCGCGGGATGCCTGGATGGATATGAAAAAACACGGCTATCAGCGACCGCTTGAGGGTTTTAACCCCATTCATATGCCGAAAAATACGGCGACCGGTGTCATCGTCGGTATGCTGTCCTTTTTTCTTTGCTTCGGTCTGGTCTGGTATATATGGTGGCTCGCGGCGGTATCGTTTGTGGGCATGATTGTGGTGGCTATCGCGCATACGTTTAATTACCACCGTGCCTGGCATGTACCGGTCGATCAAATTCACGCTTTCGAGCAAAGCGGAAACTGGTAATACGAACTCCAAGGGATAACAAGCCTATGAATTCGATAAGTGCCGGGGCTATCGGCAAAATAACTGTCCCCGCCTTCCTGTGTCACGAAGAGCCGCGTGCACACAACGGAACCCTTCTTGGGTTCTGGCTCTACCTCATGAGCGACTGTTTTATTTTTGGTTCGCTGTTTGCTTGTTATGCGGTGCTCGGCTCCAGTGCAGCCGGTGGCCCCAGAGCCGCCGAGGTATTAAACCTTTCCGCGTTGGCAGTGAATACAGCCTTACTGTTGGTGTCCTCGGTGACTTTTGGTTTTGCGATGCTGGAAATGGCGCGGCATCGTAAGGGTGCCATGCTTTCCTGGCTGGCAGTTTCCGGGCTGCTTGCCGTCGGATTCGTGACGCTTGAGATCCATGAGTTTATCAACATGATTGCCGAAGGCGCAGCTCCCGGACGCAGTGCCTTCCTTTCTTCGTTCTTCGCCTTGGTCGGCACGCACGGTCTACACGTGTCATTTGGTATTTTGTGGCTTATTGTGCTTATGGTGCAGCTCGCCAAGGTGGGGATAAACGAAGCCAACGTGCGTCGCCTCCGCTGCCTTAGCATGTTCTGGCACTTCCTCGATCTGGTATGGGTTGGTGTCTTCAGCTTTGTCTATCTGGTAGGAGTTTTGCAATGAGCCATGTACCCGCATCCGGACGCGTTGCCCCGTCGGATCACGATGCTGATCAGCCCCCTGACGGTAGCCTGCGCAGCTATCTTACTGGTTTTGCGCTGGCAGCTATTCTGACCGTTATCCCGTTTTGGCTGGTTATGGGACATGTGCTGGAAAACCACTGGTTGACGACATCCATTGTGCTGGGCTTGGCAGTGGTACAAATTGCGGTGCACGTCTTTTACTTTTTGCATCTCAATACACGCTCGGAAGGTGGCTGGAACATGATGGCGTTTCTTTTAACGGTTATTCTGGTGGTTATTTTGTTGATCGCATCGATTTGGGTCATGTACAACGAAAACGCCAATATGATGCCGATGTCGCCGATATACCACACACAACACGGTTAGCCGTCGTGGCATGAATTTTTCTTTACTTTGTGTGCTGATGATTCCTTATACTGTCGTGCTTTAAGAGTAAAAAAGTCAGAGTCTTGTTAATGCAGGTGGCGGGGTCTTGGGCCGATATTTTACCGGCCAGTTCTGTTCTTGTCACACACGCTTTTTTTTTTTACTGAGCACGTAGTTTGGACAGCTAAGGAATCCCTGATCAATGGATGTTCTGAGCAAGCTCACCCAAGCCAGCCATGCCTGCCGACTTCGATGATGGATTTCTCCGCTTCCAC
>JAAXIA010000036.1 GCA_012270595.1 Rhodanobacteraceae bacterium
GAGGCCATCGGCGGTCTGCTCTCTGTTGCACTGGCCGTCAGCTCACGCCGCCCAGGGGTTACCTGGCACCCTTGCCCTATGGAGCCCGGACTTTCCTCGACGCAACCGAGCACGCCGCGACTGTCTGGCCGACTCCACAGGTGAGTGTAACAGGTATCGACATCTCTGGGGTATCGACTTCACCGATAGGCAAGCGCGGCATTTAACGCGGATGGTTGGCCATTCCTTCAAGCGTCGTAAAGGGCACGCCGCGGTGCGCCCGTAATCGCAGCCGCCAACCTGGCTGCCTTGCCTGGTGGCAACGCTTCACGCAAAAGCACGAACACGCGTTTCCCTTCGGTCAGTTTCGCGTCAACCTCATCGCCACAGCCAGCTACCACAAGCACGTGTTCGCCACGCTGTTGTTGGGGATTGCTGCCAATATGTGCCGCCAACCCCTCCAGAGAATTACTAAGCACCGTCTCAAACAACTTTGTCAATTCACGCGCCAGAACAACGTCGCGTTGCCTACCCAATACGTCACACATGTCGCGCAAGCTCTCCGCCAAACGATGGGCCGATTCATAAAAAATCAGCGTGCGCGGCTCGCGCATCAATACCCGCAGCCGGGCACGACGCGCAGCGGATTTCGGCGGCAAGAAACCCTCAAACACGAAGCGATCACTGGGCAGACCAGCAACGGATAATGCCGCTATCGCCGCGCATGCCCCCGGTACCGGCGCACAGCGCATACCCGCTGTACGCGCCGCACGTAATAAACGAAAGCCAGGGTCGGAGATGAGCGGCGTCCCGGCGTCACAGATCAATGCCACCGATGCACCCGCTTGCAGGCGACACAACACAGTCTTCACTGCCTCTTGCTCATTATGCTCATGTAAAGCGATCAAGGGTGTTGCAATCTGGTAGTACCGAAGCAGTGGGCGGCTATGCCGCGTATCCTCGGCGGCAACGAGCGCAACCTGACGTAGCGTGTCGATAGCACGCGCAGAAAAATCATGACGATTCCCAATCGGTGTCGCAACAACCCACAGGCAACCGGAAACAGGGAATGACATGATGAACTCCACTTTTCTGGGGTAGGACTACGTGATCGGCTATGATCCGCTATGGTGGATCCTGTTCATGCCAATCAAATACAGACACATGCGTTCATACCACATTTTGGCCACTTTTTTTCTGGGTGCCTGGGTACTTGGTGCCTGCACGCCAAATGTCAAGCCGCTCTCACCCACTGAAAGCCGGATTGATCAACAGGCCAGCTCACTAGCCAACGAAGGTCAGTTCAGCCAGGCCGCGCAAGCCTGGCTGGCGCTAGCCGCACAAGACCTGACTCGACGTGATCACTACCGGCTGCTCGCCGCTGAAGCCTATCGCCAGGAAAATGCGCTGGATTCTATGGCCACTGTCATCGCGCTGATCACACGCACCAAGCTTAAAGGAGATGAACCTATACGGCTAGATCTACTACACGCCGAGATCGCCTTGCGTCAACACCATCCCGCTCTCGCGCTACATCTGACCACCCAGACCGACATAAGCCCACCACCTGCGCTACGTCCACGTTTACTCGAGCTGCGTGCCCAAGCCATGGCGGCCAGTCACAATGACTGGGGGGCAGCGCTAACCCGCATCCAGATGGATCACCTTTTGCAGGGCATCGACCGCAGCCAAAATCACCAGCAAGCCATTGCTCTTCTGGAAAAAGTTGGTGTCAGTACACTCAAACAGCGCGCGGCGGCCATGCTCCCCAACGATTCCGTGCTACCGTGGATCAACCAGGCCCTGGTCCAGATCAGCATTGCTGCAGCACAGACACGGCCCAAGCTGAAACAGGCGGTAAACAACTTACTGCCGGCCGTCGACGCGAAGCCGCACCAAGGCTACAAAGTACTAGCCAAACTGGCTTTGTTACTCCCCGAAGACAAGCCGTTTGCCAGCATCAGCCAAACTATTCGTGAAGGTTTCTTTAGCGCTTATTTTAATACTGCAAGCCATCAGGCAGCACGCCCGACCGTACATATCTACGACACTACCGGCACCGCTCCAGGTGCACTTAAGGCCTATGCGTCAGCAGTAGCCGACGGCGCACAAATGGTGGTTGGCCCGCTTACTCGTGCCGCTGTCACTGCCGTCCTGGGTCAAGATTACCTACCCATACCGGTACTGGCCCTCAATCAACCCGAGAACAATCAGCTACTACCACCTGGCGGCAACGATTTTGCACTGCGCCCTGAAACCGAAGGCATACAGGTAGCCAATTACCTGATCGAACATGGCATGACGCACGCCTATATCATCATCTCCGATGACGATTTCGCGCTACGCGCAGAGGCTGCCTTTAGAGCCGAATTTAAAGCTCGCGAAGGTCAAGTGATAGCAAGCACCCAGATCACCCGGGATCATGTGAACTACCACAAAGCCATCCTCAGTCTGGGCCTGCTCCCTGGACCGGGAGCGATGCCAGCCAATGCAGATACCACGCCTGGCCTTATAAAGCCAGAACATACGGGTATTTTCATCAGCATGCGCCCGGAACAAGCACGCCTGTTGCTACCGCAATTGCGCGTAGCGCGCATTGCTTTACCCGTATTCGCCACTTCACATATCTACAACGGTAGCGACAACCCGAACAATAATGACTTAAACGACGTAACGTTTTGTGATGCTCCCTGGTTATTTAATGCCCAATCTGGCCTGCCGCAGCGGACAGACATCGCCGCCAATCTGCCGGAAGCACGTGGTCCCATGGCGCGTCTGTTCGCCTTTGGCATGGATGCCTGGAATCTTGTGCCCTACCTGGCCTGGATGCGCTCACACCCAGGCAGTTACCTTCACGGTGCCAGCGGTCAGCTCACCGTCGACCCTTTCGGTCACGTCCATCGTGTGCTGGCATGGGCCATCTTTCGTCATGGTCGGGCACGTCCCGTTCACGAACGAGCATCATCCAGCCCGTCTGCGTCACATGCCAATCGTATGCACCTGTCAGCCTTACCTGCAAGCACACCGCCATCAGCGCAAAACACATCCTCTCGTCATGGTACAGCAAGATCGGCCGCATCGGGTAGCGGTGCGTAATGCATGTTATTGGAAGCTCCTTTGAAATACGGGCCAAACAAGCACTGGAGCGTGCTGGCCTGAAGCTACTCGCACGCAACTACATTACCCGCTACGGCGAAATTGACCTCATCATGCGTGACGCTGACACCGTAGTTTTCGTGGAAGTGCGTTACCGTGCGCATGCCGGACACGGTGATGCCAGCGCATCGATTACTCGCGCCAAACGCGACCGACTGATCCGCAGCGCAGATCTATGGCTGGCAGCGCATCCGCACACAGGGAGCAGGGCGTGCCGATTCGATGTGGTGTGTTACAGCGGTCCTTCATCCAGCCCGCACATGCGCTGGCTCCGCAATGCCTTTGACGCGCACTGACGTCTGACGCGCACTGACGTCGAACACATCTCTTTTTCTTCAACTCGACTAGATATCACATCCCACACGGTCATACGGGTTGTTTGTGAAAATGCATCGGGGGCCACACAATCATCCAAATCCCTACAATCAGATGCTACATTCCCTACAAGAAGATGCTACGCGTTATACTGTGCCTTCAAGTATAGTCCTTTAAACTTAGGAGGGAATCGTGAAAAAGATGTTTAGCACAATGCTTGTTTCAACATTGACATGCACGGGATTGTTCATCGCCGCAACCAATATAGCCAGTGCACACTTTCACCCCCCCACATGCATAGCCGATTCTACAACATTATCCAACCCAGGCAATAGTGGTAAAATCCTACTCAAGGTACAAGCACTGAGCTGTGATTCAGGAGGGGCGCCGCGGTTAACCATTGCTATATGGGCCTATGTAAAAGGCGGAATCGACCTAAGCGCAGGAGAGTTTCATTTTGACACACCGGATCAGCGTTTACACTTAACCAACAAAGTATACACGGGTCACTGCCGCCGTGGTTCTGGTTCGTATTATGCAGTCATTGGAAATGGATATGCTCGTTCGAGAATAATTGCAAAAAAACAATGGTTTGCCTGTGAGTAGTGATGAACAGGTCACTCAATAGTATAGATTCTCGCACGCAAACCAGCTTCCCGATTGCCGTTTTTTTTTCGGCCTGCTCTTGCAGGCTGAGCCTCTGTTCTATCAAACAAAGCTTGAGAAGGGTGTTCCCTTACTGATGGAAGTAACCAACAGTAAGAACGGGCAACAAAGCAAGACTATCCAAGAACGATGCGCAAGCATCCATCGCGTTTCAAGGGAAGTAAGCCGGTTTGAAACTCAGTCAAAGGATACTTCTTAACCCATTGTTTTTTAAGTTATTTTTTTATTTGTTCAAAACTTGCGCAAAGTGCTGACACAGCTAGCACCATAGGCTTCAAAAGCCCATCACCCCAACTCATCCACAGACTTATCCACAAAAAGAGTGGATAAGTGCACAACAACCCTGCTCTGGCCTGATGAGCTGTTTATCCTAAAATCTGACTGTTTCGTCATCACCGCTAAATCGCCACCAGGAACTACACGAATCAGTACAAAGCGAATGCGTTTAAATTACGCACCTACGTCACTTAAGAGATACTCATGTCCGCTGTCTTACGTGTTGCGCTGCCCGTACCTTTGCCTGGCCTGTTCGATTACCTTCCGCCAGTGACGGGGCATGTCAGCGTAGGTCATCGTGTACTGGTTCCCTTTGGCCAAAATGACAAAAAAAAGATGGTAGGAGTGGTAGTCGAGACCGGCCATGAAAGCACGCTAGATCCAATACGCCTCAAGCCGGTTTTACAGGTGCTTGATGAAACGCCGTTACTCAATGCCGAGCTGATGTACAGCCTGGCATGGGCTGCCGATTACTGGCTATGTCCTCCGGGCGAGGTCTACACCAACGCCCTGCCACTGGCACTGCGCGAACCACACGCCCTGCCAGGCCTCCATGAGGAAACCTGGGCGGTGACCGACGCAGGGCGTGAGGCACTGGATCACGGCCAGCGTCGTGGTAAAAGCCGTGCGTTATTGCAACTGCTGTTGACAACGCCACGACGTGCCATGGAATTGAACCAACATTTACCCTCTTGGCGCACTGCGGCACGACGCCTGGCCACTGCCAGACTGATCAGGCAAGTTGCGCCACCTGCTCCCGTTCTGGTGGTGGCCAAATCGGCGCCTACGCTGAACACAGAGCAATCCGAAGCAGTGGCAAAGGTCAACGCTTCGCTCGGCAGTTTTCAGCCTTTCTTACTCGATGGTGTCACTGGCAGCGGCAAAACCGAAGTGTATCTAGCCGTTATTGCTCACGTGTTAGCGCGTGGCCAACAAGCTCTGCTACTGGTACCAGAAATCGGACTAGCACCACAAACTCTGCAACGTTTGCGGGAACGCTTGAACATCACCGTGGAAATACTACATTCCAATTTATCTCCAGGTGAACGCGCACGGGCCTGGTTGCGCGCGCGCAGCGGCGTGGCAAGGGTGGTGCTCGGCACCCGTTCGGCCATATTCACTCCCTTACCACATCCCGGCGTACTAATCGTGGATGAAGAACACGACAGTGCCTATAAACAACAGGATGGCTTCCGTTATCACGCCCGCGACCTGGCTGTAGTGCGTGCCCGTGCGCTGGACGTACCCGTACTACTTGGTTCAGGTACGCCATCGCTGGAATCTCTGGCCAATGTCGCTGCCGGACGCTACCGTGCCTTGCCGTTACACGCACGCCCCGGTGCCACTCAAGCACCCCAGGTACACATTGTGGACATGCGCGCACAACGTCTTACTCACGGCCTGTCTCCTCGCCTGCTCAAAGCCATCAGCAACACCATCGCACGCAGCGAGCAGGTTTTGGTATTTAAGAATCGTCGAGGCTACGCGCCGGTACTGCTATGCCACGCCTGTGGCTGGCATGCTGATTGTCCAGACTGCATGCGCCCCATGACCTTGCATGCGCGCCAGCACCAGCTCATCTGCCACCACTGTAATAGGCATGAAGCCGTACCGCTACATTGTCCATCGTGTGGTAACAGCAAGCTAAAACCGCTGGGACAAGGCACCGAGCGACTGGAAGAGGCGCTCAGCGCACGCTTTCCAGATATCCCCGTGCTACGTATTGACCGCGAAACTACACGCCAACGCAACCATTTCAAACAAGTGCTGGATACACTACGCAGGGAGGCAAAACCGGCGATCCTGGTAGGCACGCAAATGCTGGCTAAAGGTCACGATCTTCCCTACCTCACCCTGGTTGCCATCGTCGGAGCAGACGATGGGCTACTCAGTGTGGATTTTCGCGCCAGTGAGCGCCTGGCACAACCGTTGGTACAGGTGGCCGGCCGCGCTGGTCGCGCAGTCCGACCCGGCCACGTGCTGCTGCAAACCCATCACCCGGAGCACCCCTTGCTGCATCAACTACTGGGCCAGGGGTATGCCGCGACAGCTCAGGATTTACTCCACGAACGCCGACTGGCCAACTTGCCACCTTTCAGCCATCAGGTATTGCTGCGTGCCGAAGCGCGACAGCGGGAACAAGTCGATGCCTTCCTGTACGCAGCAAATGTTGCTCTGCCCAAGGGCCACACACTGCAAGTAGCCGGGCCGATGCCGGCACCTATGCCGCTGCGAGCTGGTCGCCAGCGCGGTCAATTACTGCTGGAAAGCGAACATCGTCGCCAATTACACCAAGTGTTGCGCCACTGGCAGCCCATGCTCTTTACGCTACCACAGGCGCGTCGGGTGCGCTGGTCGCTGGATGTAAGCCCACTGGAACTCTACTAAGAAGCAACACCCAAATCAGTATTACACGGAACTTGAAGCGAAGGCACTGGTGCAAACCGCCAGCAAATGGTTTTATCTTGCGCCCTTGACTATCGGCATCTGCGCAGCATGCCAGGATGCTACACCACCGGCTAGCACATAAACTTGAGTAAACCCGACCCTGCTAAGGCGTGAAGCCGCTTTCGCTGCATTACCACGTCCGTCCTTGTCGATAAGCACCACAGGAAGTTCTTTGGCTTTAGCCAATTCCTTGTGCTCTGGATCAAACTGACTCATGGCAATATGCCTGGAACCGGGGACGTGCATCTTGTCAAAATCAGCGTAGGCTGAAAGATCTACCAATAATGGTTTGTTGCGATTAATCAACATGGTCAACGCCGCCGGTGTAAGCTCCTTGTATGGGCGCATCATCGAGGTTGCGTAGCTAATGATGACGGCTAGCAGCAGCAACACAAAAAGCGCTGAAAGGATAAAGTGATGGTGAAGGAATGGGGGCAGTCTATGCAGGAAATCGCTCATGCTATTTAAATCCAGGTTGTGCGGCCAAACCGCTTTTATCATGCCGAACGGGCATTGTACGGCATTGCCCGCTACTGCGGTGTTTTAATATTCTATGTGCGGTAGCCCGCTTTCCAGCCACCAGCGCTTCGCCCGTTTATCGTAATGCCAGATCTGATGGTCGATGATGCGCCGTTCAGACTGGCTATGGCGGTTAATGAGATCGATGTTTACCTCCTGGGTTACGCAGTTTTGACTGCGGAAAATCGGGCCATCGCCCTCATCATAGCCACCAATCTGAACCTGCTGAAATCGGGCCTTGTCCAGCGCACTTAGTGGATGCATCGCGCGCACTTTCGGATCAACGAACTGCCAAGCGCGAGAAAAACCATCCCAACGCACAATGTTGGCATAGGCCCACAGGGTATCACTCAAACTCTGACGGCGCTCAGCGGAAGCGCAACCGCCCAAGAGTAACAGCAGCGTCAACAGGCCAATCCCGGCGCAATACATAGACACTCTCCTAACTGTCAAGGCCCACTTGATTCTTTATTGGTTTGGAGAAGATGTCGGATCGTTTCCGTCATCATTCTTTCGATTACCTTTTGAATATTGCCCTTTCAAGATCCCATCTTTTGCCATGGAATTATCATGGAAAAAACAGGCGTGCACTCCCATTCATTTTTCTGCAACTAAATAATGGAATCAGTATATGACAGAGAAATACTTGATGGGAAATCGACTACTTGATTAACTTTCTTCAAAATGATTCTATCGCCAGATCGATGTGATTCAGGACACAAAAAAATCACATCCAGCTCTGTCGTTGCCTGAAGCTGATGCTCAACGCCGATGGTACCATCTGGCCTCAAAGTGCAGAATGAATCATAGCGGCCTCCGTAGGTAATATGCCGATAAGGCCCTAACCTTCATCGCCCTGTGCGTCGTCGTCGGCCAACGCGCGATAGAGCGTGGACTTGCCGATTTTCAGCACGCCCGCCGCCTCGCGCACGGTCATTCCATGCTCGTCAATGAACCGTCGCGCCTTCGCCAGCATCGGGGCCGACACGCTGCGCCGCCTGCCGCCTGTGATGCCCTTAGCCTTCCGGGCTTCAAGGGCAGCCTTGGTGCGCTCGCGAATCAAGGTTCGCTCGAAGTCGGCCAGCATCGCCATAATGTTGAAGAACAGCCCCCTGTGCTGGTCGTCGTGTCGATCTCCGCGTTAGTGAGCGAGCGAAAGCCGACGCCGCGCCTGCCCAGCTCGTCCACCAAGGCGACCAAATGGGCGAGCGAACGGCCTAGCCGGTCGATCTTCCACACTACAAGGGTGTCATTGGGACGAAGGTAGGCCAAAGCCGCGTCCAGCCCCTCGCGCCGATCCTTCGCGCCGCTCGCCACGTCCTCAAAGATGCGCTGGCACTCCGCCTTTTTCAGCGCCGCTATCTGTGGGGCCAAATCCTGCTCCGGGGTCGAAACGCGCGCGTAGCCAATCAGCGCGCCCCCGCCACTGGGCCGGGCATTTCTGGTGTCTTGCCGTCCTCCTGATCGCGCATAGGCTATCCGTGCTGCCGTCCTCGCTGGTCGGCCAGCCAGTCGACCCGGTTCAGCACCAGCGCCGCCACCAACCCCGCGTCGGTCGAAAGGACGCCAAGGCCATCCTCCCGACGCGCATAAAGGCTGACCCTAACAATCGTCTCCAAGGTGCCGCTCATTCTCTGCGCCGATGGAGCGCATTGGCACTTTGCGCGCGGCACAGGACATTACCAAGACCATTCTCGCCGGTTTTCATCGCAAGGAGCTTGCCGCCACCAAGCTATTCAGAAGGGGTATTTTCCCTTAAAGGTTCGCGCTTCACAGGCCATATCCCGTACCGGTGGTGCGCCTACCCGCTTTCGCCATACGCAGATTTGCGGTTTTATTCAATCAAGATTCGGCAATTCCGGTGCCTTCTCTTTCGGTTCAGGGCCAATGTAAATAGAAGATGGCCGGATAAGCCGGTTATTTTCAGCCTGCTCAAGAATATTGGCAGACCAACCGGCGATCCGCGCCATGCAAAAGGTAGACGTGTAAAGGCTTCTGGGCAGTTCAACCGTCCGCAAGACCCCAGCTGCCCAGAACTCAAGATTGGGATAAAGTCTACGGCCTGGCTTATATTCTTCAAGCAGGCGCACCGCTTCTTTTTCCACGAGCAAGCTGAGTTTAAACAACCGGCTTTCACTGGCAAACTTCTTGACGATCCCCCTAAGCGCAGCGGAACGCGGGTCATAGGTTTTATAGACCCGATGCCCAAATCCCATGAGCCTTTCGCCCTTATCAAGCTGAGCACGCAACCATGGCTCAACGTTTTGTTCCGAACCAATGGCATCGAGCATATCATCCACCATGGAAGGGGCACCGCCATGCAAAGGGCCAATCAGGGCACCAATGGCACCGGTAATCGCAGACACAATGTCCGAGCGTGTGGAGGTAATGACCCTGGCCGTAAAGGTGGAAGCATTGCTACCATGGTCAGCACTCAAAATAAGATAAGCGTCCAGTGCTTTTGCCATGGCCTGGGAGGGCTTCGTGTGATGCAGCATGTATAAATAGTTGGCTGCATGCCCCAGAGAGCTATCCGGAGAAGGACACTTTTTACCTGCATGGTAATTGTGGTGATAGGCAATCATCGTCGGGGCTTTTGCCAGAATGTCAATAGCCTGATCGTGACCAGGTGGCCATGACTCGCCGGCAACCGGTAACGCCGAAATGGCCGTACGAATAACCTGCATCGGCGTGGCGTCCTTATGGATTAGCTCAATAATCTTTTCCAGTTCGGGCGACAGGAAACGCCTTGAAGCAAGCAGGGTGTGAAATTCCTTTTCCTTTTGAGTATTGGGAAGTTCGCCGTACCATAATAAATAAACGACAACCTCAAAAGAATAGCGCTCTACCAGTTCCTGAACCCAATGGCCACGATAAACAAGCTGGCCCTTATTACCCCTGACATCAGAAATTCTGGTTTCAGCGATGGCTACGCCTTCCAGTCCGATTCTCAATTCATTCATGCAGACACACTCCTCAATCAGGTGATCAAGTAATAAGGCACTCACCTCTTTACTCAGTGATTAAGTAAAGGCAATGTGCTCAAGGTTAAGGGCTCTGGGCAGGACGGATCTTCAAGGACAACCACTCAGAGCAACCAGGGAAAGCTGGTTATTTCTTTACTTTGCAAAATCCACGGATAGCAAACACATCAACTGGAACAGAAGAGTTTATGTCCCACAGCAAAAAATAAAGCCATCGGTATCCCGGGTACAGCTGCTTAAGCTTCGACGAAAGCTAACCGGGAGATTGTAACCGTTATCCAGCTAGTTGTCCAGCGGATAGGTCAAGCTGGTGGGCGTATGGGGTACATGAGATAGGTTTTTGGGAAGGCGCGCGGATATGGCAGTTACAAACGCCCAGCCTGATTGGCTGCGTGCAGTTCCTCGGTCAATGTCGATGACTCCAGGCCGCGCGTAAACAACATCACCTGGAAGCGCTCACCCATCTGGTCGGGTAAGGTAAGGCGTTTGACCTCCTGTGACAGGCGCAAGCGTGTCTCTTCGTCAGTAGCCCCGGCGCATGCTTCCTCAAACTTTTGCGCCAAACCCGCAGCGAGCAAAAACTGTGCCTGTGGTAAATAGCTCGCCACCGTGAAACCGGCCTGATGACCGGCTTCGGCCAACGCCGTGAAATCGACCGAAGCGCTGAGATCATTAAGACCAGGCAACCACAATGGATCACTGTGGGCATGATGGCGATAATGCGCTATCAGCGTGCCATCACTACGCCCGGGCAGATAAAACTCTCGACGCACATAGCCATAATCCACAAACAACATGGCACCCAACTCGAGATTACCGGCAATGGCCTGGATCCAGTATGGAAGTTGTGGCAACACTTCAGAACGGTAACCTTCGCCCAAGCTACGACCAAGATCACGCTCAAGATGGCGCACCGCAGCGGTAACCAGCACATCAGCGCTACGATCAACACGCACCAAGGTCTGCTTGTCATCCAGTACCACATGCTCCTCGTACACTTTCCCACTCTTGATGGCAAAGCGGGTTACCGGAAGTGCGTCGATCACTTCATTAGCCAGGAGCACGCCACGCCAGCTCTGCTCGGGTGGGCGATTCAGCCACCGGACACGTGCCAGCAACTCTGGCGATAACGTGCTAACAAGGCGTTCGCGTTGGCGCTGACGCAAATCAGCACTCGGCTCCAAGA
>JAAXIA010000167.1 GCA_012270595.1 Rhodanobacteraceae bacterium
GGTTTTTTTCTTGAGTGTAATGATTCCCATCACATCACGTCCCCCCCCTGAACAACGCTACTCTTGATGGATCAAGAGTAGCGCTATTGTAACACGATGAGACACCGTCGATTCATATACTCAAAACAAATAGAGCGCGGCAACCGTTTCAGCCTTAGGGTACCCCTGAACAAAGCATTCTGCCATTGCATCTGATTGGTTTCCATGGAAGGTCTGATTAAGCGCCCTAAATCCAGTAAAGCAACCTTGCTGAGAAAAGGGACTATCCAATGCAGAAAATCAGTTTTTTAAAAGCCGAATACTCGAATAAACGCCGTAAAACATGGCGTGAAAAATTGTTTGATAAGATGGAAAATCTCATTCCTTGAGACGGCAATTGAAGATCAAATGGAACGAAAGCCTTCTATGCTGCTGATCCACTGCATGCAGCTATTTTATAATCTTGGTGATCTTGCCATGGAAGATAGTTTTTATTAGATTGAATCCATGCATGGGTTCGCTGGGTTTAGCATCACCAGGCCCATCCCAGACGAATACTGGAGAAAAATAATCTTGGGCAGATTATTTTTAAAGTCATTAATGCATACCTTCAAGATAAAGCCCTGATGCTGCGTAAAGGCACCATGTAAAGGCACCATTGTTGATAGCACAATTATTGAAGCACCGATTTAGGGATGAACGGGTTGATAAGCTACTCCGCCGATCCAGGTTTCGCGTACTTGCAGCGCATCATCCAGTACTACGAAGTCAGCGCGGTAATCGGCGACTATTTGGCCGTGACTGTGCGCCAGGCCAATCCACGCTGCTGGATAGCTACTGGCCATGCGTGAAGCTTCGGCCAGGGGTAGACCAAGCAGCTTCACCAGATTACGTAAGCCTGTAGCCATGTCCAAAGCCGATCCAGCTAGTACACCGGCTTCATTCTGGCAGATGCCATCGCGTGTCACGATGGTCTGGCCATTAAGTGTATAGTCAGGGCGCTTTGACCCCACTGGTGGCATGGCATCGGTCACTAGTACGCACTTGCCGCGTGGTTTAGCATGCATAGCCACCCGCAAGCTGGTGGGGTGGACATGGTGGCCATCGACAATAAGACCACACCAGCTATGTGGGTCATCCAGCGCGGCACCGACGACGCCAGGTTTGCGACCTGATAGCGCTGGCATGGTGTTGTAGAGGTGAGTAAAACCACATAGACCGGCATCGAGTGCACGGCGTGTCGTGGTGGCATCAGCGGCGGTGTGACCGGCTACCACTCGTACGCCGGCTTCACTCAAGGTGCGGATGGTGTCGATGTCGACTTGTTCGGGGGCAAGAGTTAGCATGATCTTGCCGCGGTGGTGCTCAGTAAGCATGGCTATGTCCCGGGTATCAGGACGACGGAACAAGGCGGCGTTGTGAATACCTTTGCGCGCAGGGGCGAGGAATGGACCTTCAAGGTGAATACCGAGGATGCCGGGTACACCTTGCTCGATGGCCGCGTCTATGGCTTCCAGCGCGTTGTACATGGATGTGCGGGTATCGGTGATGAATGTGGGCAGCATGCCGGTGGTGCCAAAGCAGCGATGCGCTGCGGCCATGGTGCGTAGCGTTGCTACACTGGGAGCATTGTTGAACAGTACCCCACCGCCACCATTTACCTGCACATCGATAAAACCCGGTAGCAGCAAGTGGCCATGGAGGTCGTGCTGCTGCTCTGCGGCGCTGACGCGCGGATCGTCCTGTGCCACAACGGCGGCAATGTGCTCACCTTTAACCAGAACGACCAGACTGTTGCGTGGGCCGTACTCACCCAACAGGCGACCGTTGGTGAGAGCGGTCGTGACCGCGACTTTGCTACTCATTAGACTGTCTCAGTGATCTTGTTGAGATGAGGCGGCAAGTCAGGGTTGTGGCCACGCAATAGTGATAAGGCGCAGGCGGCACGGTAGAAATTGTGTATGGCCAGCAGGGGAGTGACGACGGGCGCTACATCATCAGGCAGAGGAAGGGCATCCACACCGCAGGCAGAAGGCGCAGCGATAAAAGTGCGCGCGCCGCGCGCGAGCATCTCTTTGGCCACACCTAAGGTACTGGCCATGCTGGCGTCGTTCTGGACTAGGAACAATAGTGGAAAGCCTTTATTAATCAGAGCCATAGGCCCATGTTTTAACTCAGCGGCGCTGAAGGCTTCGGCGTGCAGGCCACAGGTTTCCTTAAGTTTGAGTGCGGCTTCCAGCGCGGTACCGAAGCCATAGCCGCGTCCGATAATAAACAGTTGATGGGCTTCGCGCAGTCCGCCCGCCAGTGCATCCCAATGCGTATGCCAGGCACGCTGTAGGTCGGTGGGTAGGCGTGTGAGTGCCTCGTGCAAGCTGGCATCATGGCTCCAGTGTGCTACCAGTTGCAGTACTGCAACCAGGGTGGCGAGGTAGCTTTTGGTCGCTGCCACACTAAGCTCCGGGCCGGCGTGCAGTGGAATGAAGGTATCGGCCAGCCTGGCGAGCGGCGAGTTTTCCACGTTGACCAGGGCGAGCACATGCGCGCCAGCTTCTCTGGCAGCCTGCGCGCTGCGCAACAAGTCGGGACTTTTGCCTGATTGCGAGATGGCGATGAACAGTGCACCATCAAGTTTTAACCTGGCTTCGTAGATTGAGGCAATCGCTGGTGATGCCGAGGCGGTGGCCAATCCCAGATGGGTTTCAAATACATACTTGGCGTAGGTAGCGGCGTGGTCAGAGCTACCACGGGCGCAGGTGACGATAAACCGCGGTGGTTGCGCCCGCAGTTGTTGACCCAAGGCAGCAAGCCTGGCCGCATTGTGGGCAAGTGCCCGCTCGATTACAGCGGCCGTTTCCGCAGTTTCGTGGTACATCAGGGTATCGCTGGGAGAGATCATGGAGTCCGTGTGGGTATGAGGCTTGGCGCATCAGGTGGTGCGTCAGGCGATAATAAAGTGTTGCTGGGTCATGGTAGAGGCAAGTCTTGCAGGTCAGGTTATGGAATACCGGTCTTGTGACCGCATAGGCCGTAATACAGGATATACAGATAGCATGGGACGACGACGACACAGAACGCGAGCTGAAAGTTCATTTTTTGTTGCAGATGTACAAATAGCTCAGGAATAAGTGCGCCACCGATGATTGCCATGATAAGCAGTGCCGAGGCAAATTCCGTGTGGCGCGCCAGTCCCTTGATTGCTAGCGGGAAGATGGCTCGCCACATCATCGCGTTGGCAAAACCAAGCGCGGCGACAAAGATCACGGAAGTGTAACCTTGGGTGAGATAGGCGCACAGCGCCAGCACGATGCCGAGTGCGGCAGAAACAGCCAGATAGCGCTGTTGTGAGATAAAGCGCGGAATCAGACACAGGCCGGTTACGTAACCGATCACCATTGCCGCCATGGTGGCGGTGGTGAGATGCGCGCTTAGGCTTGTTGGTAGTCCGAAGGCTGAGGCATAGGTGCCGATGGCATCGCCAGCCATTACTTCAACCCCCACATAGAGGAACAGGCATAGTACTCCCAACCATAGATGCGGGAAGCTGAAGAGGCTGCGCCCATGATGGTGGATCGAGACTTCGCTATTGGCCTCGTTGGGTTTGATCTCTGGAAGCCCTGAGCGCAGCACCCAGATGGCGAGCGCAGCCAGTAACGCGGCCATCACCAGATACGGCACGTACACACGTGTAGCAAATTGATTGATGAGGGTAGCGGCTTCGGCGGCGTCAGGCGCGGCTCTGATCTGCTTTACCAGGGCGTCAATGCCTTTAAGTACCAGTGCACCGAACACGACCGGTGCAACGGCACCTGCTACCTTGTTACAAATGCCCATGATGGCCGCGCGCTGGGCTGCGCTGTCAATGGGGCCTAGAATACTAATGTAGGGATTTGATGCAGTTTGCAGCAGCGCCAGGCCGATACCCATCACGAACAGGCCAACCAGATCGCCATGATAATTTTGCCATTCGATATATTGGCCAAATAGCAGCGCACCGAGCGCCATCACAAAAAGACCCAGTGCCATGCCTTTTTTTATGCCGGTGCATCTCAGTATGGCCGCCGAGGGCAGCGCCATGACAAAATAGGACACGTAGAAGGCGACCGGAATCAGAAAGGCGCTGATATTGTCGAGGTGAAATACCACCTTGACAAAGGTAATCAGCGGTCCATTGAGCCAGGTGACGAAGCCGAAGATAAAAAACAGTACGCCGACGATGACCATGGGTACAACAGTTGAGGTGACTTGGGACTTGCTGCTGGGATCATCTGGCATGGACATGGACTCCCGCATTTATAACTTGTGGGTTTAGGTAAGAAAGGTTGCTACTGTTCGCGTCCTTATATCACTACTTCGCTGGTGATTCCATCAGCAGCCATTCAATCCATTACTTGGACTTACTTGCCATAAATTGACATCATGGCGCAAGGTCTTGAGCCACAACGGCGCTGCGCCTTATCCACAGTAAGCTTGATACCACGGAGGTACTATATGCGCAGAGTTGACAGGACCGCTTACACTTAGTGATAATGCAGGGTGGAGGTATTTATGCAGACCTCGTCGGTTAGTGCGATGAAGTGATTACTTTAGGTATTACGTCGTGTACTTTGGCGTAAATCGTGAGGGTGATGTCATAACCTAAGCACTCGTATCCATTTGTTTTCGTGATCAAAGTATAAATACTTCATTTCTTTGCACTCTTCCAAAAAGCTCGCTGATACAGAGGAATGAATGAACCTGTTGCGAGAGTTTTCTAACCTGAAAGCCTGAAAGCGAGAGCGTTGTATGTCTTTAACTGCCATGCCCTGTATTGCAACGCCGGTTATCGGCGCTACCTTTCTTGCTGCCGATATCGGTGGTACCTATGCGCGCGTTGGCTTGGTTGCCCCTTGTCTTGATGGTCGTCATTTGGTTACCGTGCTGGAATACCGTAGCTACACGTGCAATCAGTGGTCTGGTCCGTCAGCCATACTGGAAGATTTTATCAGTGGTCTTGGCGATACCCGTCTCACCCATTGTGTGCTGGCCATTGCCGGCTACGTGATGGATGACGCCGTCGTTAACGATAATTTGCCGTGGAAGGTGTCGATCAGCCAGATGCGTGAGCAATTAGGTATCGAGCATATTGCAATTATTAACGATTTTGAAGCCGTTGCCTACGCGAGCCAATTCTTGCAGCCCGGTGATATCACGACGATCATTGAAACTGCTTCGTCCAATGTCAATGGGCCAGTGCTAGTCACCGGACCAGGTACGGGATTGGGTTGTGCGGTACTACTCCCTGGAGTTCCGTATCCTTCAGTCATGGCTACCGAGGCGGGGCATACTGCCCTGGCTCCTGACAACGAACGTGAAATTGAGATCCTGCGCCTGTTTGGACGTGAACACGGTTTTATGTCGTTCGAACACGCGCTATCTGGTCCGGGATTGCGAAATCTTTACCGTAGCATCTGTACTTTGCGGCAGCTGCCTTCAACGCTGGTTGAGCCGAGGGATATTACCAACGCGGCGCTGGCGCATAGTGACGAAGCTGCCGTCGAAACACTGGATGTATTCTTTGGCCTGTTAGGCAGCTTTGTGGGCGACATGGCGATTGCCTACGGTGCTCGTGGTGGAGTGTTCCTTGCTGGAGGTATCTTGCCAAAAGTATACGAACTGATGTGTCACAGTAGCTTTACTGAACGTTTTCTAAATAAGGGCATGCTACGTCCTTACCTGGAAAAAGTGCCGGTTCAACTTATGGGTCAGGGTCAGCACGGTGTAGTAGGTGCGGCGAGCCTGTATCTGGCGAGGCAGGCTATCGAGGTGCGTACTTCCCTAAAACGACGGGGAGTCAAATCCGTATAAACGAGGTGCGGCTAGGGGCTTTAAGTTGCGCTCTGGTTGTGTGTCTGAAGGGTCGTCTATCCATCTATTGCTAAATATGGGTTATAACAGTCAGGCGGCTATCTATGGGGCAGCATTGGGAAAGGCAAATGGGACTTTTCAAGCTGCCCCTGTCCGGATTAATCGACCACTGCTTTCCCAACATGAAACTGGCGTTGTTGATAAACTTGATTCCTGATGGACTATATCAGGGTAAACGTGGGCCCCATTGCATGGGGTTGGTTAGTTTGTGGGTGGAGAATAAATGAAGGTTATGTCAAGAAAGATTGACACCACATATTCATGTTTGTATGTGCTTATTCATGCTAAAAAATTAAAATACCCTGGCACTGCCTATATCCTTTAGCTGTGGCAGCAGGATGCGAAGACGATACGACGAAGAAGCAGACCAGACCAGCATTCCCATAGGAGCAGCACCGTATGAATGGAACACATCGTCTTGCTTCACTCGATGCTCTGCGTGGTGTTACCGTTGCGTTTATGTTACTGGTGAATGATCCGGGTAGTTGGGACCACATATTTGCACCACTGGATCACGCCGCATGGAATGGCTGTACACCTACCGATCTGGTATTTCCTTTCTTTTTGTTTGTGATGGGGGTGTCGGCGGCACTGGCGATCTTGCCACGGCTTGAGCACGGCAGCCCTCCTGTTGCGGCGTTGCGTCGTGCTGCACTGTGGCGCGGCTTTCGTATTGTGGCGCTTGGTGTGGCGATTAACGCTCTGGCAGCCTGGTGGATGCCAGGACGTGAGATGCGCTGGCCTGGTGTGTTACAGCGTATTGGTGTGTGCTTTGTCGTAGTGGCTATGTTTGCCATCTACACGCCCAGGCGTGTGTGGTGGAGCGCGCTGATCGCCTTGCTGCTAGGTTATACCTTGATCCTTGTTGCTGGTGGCACCCTCGCGAAGTGGGACAACATCGCTGATCGCGTTGATACTGCGGTATTTGGTCGTTACGTGTGGGACTACCATGCTGCAAGCGGTCAGGCGCATGACCCTGAGGGTCTGCTTAGTACTTTGTCGGCTATGAGCAGCGCCCTGCTTGGTTTAATTGTGGGCGCCTGGTTACGCGCGCGGCAGTTTTGGCGTTTATTTCTAACCGCCGTGCTTTCACTGACACTGGGTTTCTTGTGGTCATATGTTTTGCCGTTTAACAAGAATCTGTGGACATCTTCATTTGTGTTATGGACCAGCGGATGGGCGATAATCGCCTTGCTAATCTTCCACTACCTGATTGATAAGCGAGGTTTGCCTGCTTTCGGTCGCCGTTTCGGAGTCAATGCAATTACTGCCTATGCCGGTTCAGAGTTGATGCAGGTGGTATTGCCGGCGCTGGGCTGGCAAGGTCCTATCTACCACTATGGTTTTGTCAGTACTATCGCAGCATTGGCCGGTAACAAGGCCGCTTCACTAGGGTTTGCCGTGGTGTTTGTAGTATGCTGGTGGCTGATTGTATACCTGCTGGATCGACGTCGGATCTATTTGAAAATTTGAATGCCATAGCCTTGACTTATGCGCGGCGTATAGGGTGGACAACTTGCCTGGTATAACAGGCAAGTTCTGGTGTGAACATTTGGCTTGGAGGTGTTATGAAACGACGTGATTTACTGAAGGCCGCCGCGGTTACTCCCTTGCTTCCACTATTGCTGCGCAGTGGTCCGGCATCTGCAAAGAAATCGTTTATCGACGCTGCCGGCGAGGCACCGCGGGTTCGCCTGATTGCGCCATCTGGCTGGCCGGACGATCTTGCCGCCATGACTCGCGGCGTATCGCGACTACGCAAGGCGGGTTTCGTGGTGGAGGGGGAGTCTGTGCTCAAACGCGTCGACACGCGCTTTGCCGGTACCGATGCCCAGCGTGCGCACGACATCAATGCACTGGCAAGCATGGACAGGCTCCCTGATATCGCTTTAGCCACGCGTGGTGGTTACGGATTGACTCGTTTGCTTAGACACCTGCACTACGACGCATTAAGGGAGCGTTTGCACGGCAGACATTTGGCCCTGGTCGGGCATAGCGACTTTACGGCACTGCAGTTGGCCTTGTATGCGAAAACCGGGTTGATCAGTTTTGCTGGTCCACTGCTTACCAACCTTGGAGCTTCTCCCATAGAGCAACAGACCTGGAAGGATTTTTGCGCGACCTTGGGTTCTGCCTCGTATAGCGTTAGCTGGTCTACACCGTACCGCTCGGAGCTGCATGTGCAAGGCCCGTTATGGGGAGGCAATCTGACCATGCTGGCTAGCTTGGTGGGAACGCCCTATTTCCCGCATATTGATGGTGGAATTTTGTTTGTAGAAGACGTCAGTGAGGTACCTTTCCGTATTGAGCGCACCCTCTATCAGTTGTATCTATCTGGTGCACTGGAACGTCAGCGCGCACTGTTGCTCGGTAATTTTCTGAAGAGCGAGGTCGGTCCCAGTGACAACGGTTACAATCTGGATATGGCACTCGACCAGATTAGTCGTGTGATTGGTATCCCGGTGGTACGTGGTTTGCCGCATGGTCATGGTCGGCGCCAGTTAACCCTGCCTTTTGGCGCGCCGGCGAAGGTGCAGGTACAAAGTGGTCACGCCACGCTCAGCTTCTCAGGTTATCCTAAGCCTTATTCCAAGGCGTAGCGCCATGCAGTCGTTCTGATAGCCGTATGGTGTACTTTTATGCTGCGTATAGGGTGTGAAGATTCACAATCATGAAAAACAGTTTTTTCGTGACGTTCAAGTGCCAGGTGGCACTCCTTGACGCGTCGTATACAGCTCAAACAGTCCATGCCGTTTCTTTGCTTTTTGACGGTCTTAGCTTAGCTCAGTGCAGCTTCTAGTTCGGGCAAAATCTTGAACAAATCGCCTACCAGACCGATGTCGGCTACCTCAAAGATAGGGGCTTGGCTGTCTTTGTTAATTGCCACGATGGTGCGGGCGTCTTTAATGCCGGTAAGGTGTTGAATGGCACCAGAGATGCCGATGGCCATATAAAGCTGTGGTGCGATAATCTTACCGGTTTGGCCGACCTGCAGGTCGTTGGCAGCATAGCCGGCGTCCACGGCGGCACGCGAGGCTCCCACGGCGGCACCTATGTTGTCTGCAAGCTTGAAGATCAGGTCAAAGTTTTCTTTTGAACCAATGCCACGACCGCCGGATACCACCTTGTCGGCACTTTGCAGGTCGGGTCGATCGCTTTTCCCTGATTGCAAACCCAGATAGCGGGTGTGTGTGGGCAGATTTACCTCCAGGCTGAGTGCTTTCACCGTGGCTTTATTACCACCAGGAGCTGGTTGCCAGGCGGCAGTACGGATGGTGGCGACGATGGTTTGCGAGGGTGCAACTTCGACGGTGACGATGGCATTACCCGCATAGATCGGGTGTTTAAAAACACGTGCGCTTTCCACGCTCGTTATGTCACTGATTTGCGGTGCGCCAAGTAAAGCGGCAACACGTGGAGCAAGGTCTTTGCCGAAGGTGGTCGAAGGAAAAAACACATGACTGTAAGAGGGAGCAACTTTGCTAATCTGGGGGGCTAGTACAGCAGCGAGCGGGTGTGCATTTTCAGGTCGGGCAATGGTGAGTACACGGCTGACGTGTTTAATCGTCGCTGCTTCAGCAGCGATAGCATCCACCTGATCGGCGAGCACAAGCACGTCAATAGTTTCAGTATGGAGGGCAGCAGCGGCGCTCATGGTATGCGCAGTGGCGGTGCTCAGTTGCCCTTCTGCGTGTTCGGCGATGACAAGAATGTTGTTCATGGGAGTCTCTCAGACGCTAGATCGCGTTGGGCTTGATCGATGTGGAAAGGGGCTTGTTTAAATGGTTTTTAAAAGCACTCTGGAGAATGCACCGTATCCTCCAAATGAGATCGGCTTATAACAGATTTTTTTGTCGGAGAGCGCTGACAAGTTCAGCGGTATCCTTGACCATGATGCCTTTGCTGCGCTTTGGCGGTGCGGCGTAGAAGCGCGTTTTGAGCGGCTCATCATGCTCCACGTTCAAGTTGTCAAGCGCAATAGTGTCAATGGGTTTAGACTTAGCCTTCATGATGTCCGGCAGCTTGATGAAGCGGGGTTCGTTAAGACGTAGATCGCTGGTGATGACAGCTGGTAAATCCACCTCAATGGTTTCCAGGCCAGCGTCCACTTCGCGGGTTACTCTTACTTTGTTCCCGTCAATTTCGATATTGCTGGCAAAAGTGGCCTGTGGACGATCCCATAGCGCGGCCAGCATTTGCCCGGTCTGGTTGGCATCGCTGTCGATGGCCTGCTTGCCTAGCAGTACCAGATCAGGCTGCTCCTTGTCGATGATTGCATGGAAAATGCGGGCCGCAATCAGTGATCCGGGCATCTTCGGCGCGATGACATGGATAGCACGGTTGGCACCCATGGCCAGGCCGTTTCTCAAGTGGGCAGTAAGGCTGGCCTCACCAATACCAAGTAGCAGGATTTCCCTGGCCAGACCCTTTTCGCGTAGACGTAGTGCTTCTTCCAGGGCGATTTCGTCGAAGGGGTTGGCAGAGAGTTTCACGCCATCGGTTATCACCCCACTTCCATCGGGTTTGACCTGGATGCGCACGTTGTAATCGACGACACGCTTGTAACCGACCAGAATTTTCATCTATACAGCTCCTTTACATGGTGCAAATGCCCGTGGCGCGTTTATATCGCAGATAAACGCTTATTCTAGCCAGGTTTGCTGGCGCTTGCTGCAGTCTACGCGTACGGGCTGTGGGATGGTGATCACTACCCTCCAGTTTGCCCGTCGATCAGTGCTTTTTTCCTGCAACATCGCGCCTTCCATCACGTATGCCGCGATAGATCATCCGCATGACCGTTAGGCGCTTGGGATGAAATAGCATGGTAAACAAAATGTATCCGGTAAGGCGCAGCGTGTTTATTCGGCGCCAGGTCTGTGGCATGTAGGCGCGCCTATTTAATTTCAGGCTGTTACGGAAGATGTAGTAATAGCGAAAGGGTTTGTGAATGGCTATTTCACGGTGACGAAGGAACCATAATTTGATGCGATACTCGCCCAGATTGTGTTCCAGGATGGCAACACCGTCTCCGTATACCGTGTAACCGTGTGCTTTGGCGCGCAACACCCATTCTGTATCCACGTAATCAATAAATAACCCCGTTTCCATAAGGCCGATGTTGCGCAACACCTGGCATGGAATCAGCGTTCCTGAGGTAATGAGATGATCAACCCATAGTGGTGAACCATCTTGAAGACAGGGCACTTGTTTAATCCGCCAGCGGGAAAACCTTATGTAACGGGACAGGCTTCCTGTGTTGCAATCACGCTGGAGAGGGCCGATGGCAGCCACGCGCTTGCCTTCTTGGACCAGCTTGCGGTAGCTGGCGATCAACCGTTCTACCATAGTGTCCGCGGCTATGCTGTCCTGATCCATAAGCAAAACAAACTCGAGATCTTCAGAAAGCGCTTTTTCAATGCCAACATTGAGCGCGCTGGCGACGCCGAGGTTGGCTGCAAGCGGAAGAAACTCAAGCCTTGGCAGCACCTTTCCAAGGGAACGAAGTAATTGGCAATGCCTGGAATGGTTATCCACAACCCAGATGCGTTGGACTTGCCGATGCAGCGCTTCTAAAACCTGTTTAAGGCGTGTCGGATCCGGCTCGTGGGTGACCACTACGGCAGCAACCGAGTGCTTGAGGGTGGATGGAAAGGTCATCAAAGGTTCTGGTAATTAGGCCCTGACCCGCCCTCTGGGGGCACCCAAGTGATGATCTGATAGGGGTCCTTGATATCGCAGGTTTTGCAATGCACGCAATTCTGGGCATTGATCTGCAATCGCGGATTGCCGCCATCGTCATCACGGACAATTTCATAAACCCCGGCCGGGCAATAACGCTGTTCCGGGGCGTCATAAAGCGCGAGATTATGGTCAATCGGCACTGACGGGTCTTTCAGGGTCAGATGGGCGGGCTGATTTTCTTCGTGATTAGTGCCCGACAGATAAACCGACGAGTTGCGATCAAAACTGACCAGATTGTCAGGTCTGGGATAGTCGATCTTTGGCATTTCGCTGGCCGGTTTCAGCGTGCTGTGGTCGTCATGGTGATGGAATGTCCAAGGCGCACGGCCGCGCAGGATATAGGTATCAAGCCCGGCATAGGCCATCCCCAGCCACAAGCCTTTGCTGAAGCCCGGGCGAATATTCCGCACCCGGTAGAGTTCATCCCAAAGCCATGAGTTTTCCATCTTGTCAGCATAGGCAACGGGTTCAACGCCCCCTGATTCGCCTTCCAGTGTCTCAAAGACAGCCTCGGCGGCCAGCATGCCTGATTTCATGGCGGTGTGAGTGCC
>JAAXIA010000112.1 GCA_012270595.1 Rhodanobacteraceae bacterium
GCAGCACCGCGTGCTGGAAGATGTCTGGCAAAGCTTGCGCACGGCGCGCGAACAAACCAGCACACAAGCCAAAGCATTCGCCGGGCAGGCACATGCACTGGCCCTGTCATTGGAGTCTAAGCGTTCCGCGCTGGTTTCATTGGAGCAGTCTTTGGCACGTATGGAGCGTCAGCGTCGCCACATTGAGGCGCGTCGTAGAGAGCTTGCTGCACAATTAGATAGCGATATTGAGCCGGTCGCTGATCTGGAAAGCGAACGACAAACCTGGCTGGAGCGGCGTTTACAGGTGGATGAGCAATTGCGTGATGCCCGTCGTTCGTTGGAGGATGCAGATGCAAACTGTGTCGACAACTTGAGCAGCAGCGCCAGCTTACAGAGCAAAGTTTGTCTACACTGCGTGAACATCTGTCACAACAGCGTTTGGGCCTTCAGGCACTGGCAATATGGGCGCAGCAGTTACTTGAAGCGATCACTCAGGGCGGTTTTGAACTGGAACCTCTACTGGTAGATGTTCCCGATGATGTGGATGAGGCAGGCTGGAAAGTGCAGCTTTCCGCGCTTGAGCAGAAAATTAGCCGGATCGAGCCGGTTAACCTGACCGCGCTCCAGGAACGTGCCGAACAAAACGCACGCAAGTCCTACCTGGATAGTCAGGTAGCCGATCTTGGTAGTGCGATGAAAACGCTGGAAAGCACGATTAAAAAGATTGATCGTGAGACCGAGCATGCGTTTTAAGGATACCTTCGACAGGGTCAATAGCGGGTTGCAGGAGTTGTTTCCGCGTTTGTTTGGTGGCGGCCATGCCTGGCTTGAACTTACCGGCGATGACCTGCTAAGTACGGGAGTGTCTATCATGGCCTGCCCGCCGGGTAAACGACCTTCCCATATTTCCCTGCTTTCAGGCGGGGAAAAGGCGCTCGCGGCGGTGGCTCTGGTGTTTGCTATTTTTCGCCTTAATCCGGCGCCGTTTTGTTTGCTCGACGAGGTAGATGCCCCACTGGACGAGGCTAATGTAGGCCGTTTTTCACGCCTGCTTGGCGAGATGAGTGAGCGGGTACAGTGTATTTTTGTTAGCCACAATAAAGTAACGATGGAGGCGGCGCATCAGCTTTGTGGTGTGACGATGAGTGAACCTGGGGTGTCGCGCCTGGTGCAGGTTGATCTGGGTAAAGCCGTTACACTGGAAGCCAGCGCCTAGATCGTCTTGACGTGGCTGTGGCTGGACTTGCCCAAGGGTTTTTCTTGAAGGAGTTCATGATGGCATTGCCTCTTTTCCTTGCTGTTGCCTGGAATCCCGCCGTTGGTGTTCCCTTGCTGGTGGTGAGTGTAGTGGTGTTGCTACTTATCTGGCTGACGGGAAAGCCGAAGCGTGCGCAGGCTTGGCGGCGATCAGCGACTTTGCCAAAGGAGTCGCGCCTTGAGCCGACGCTGGATGATATGCCATTGGATCATGACCGTGCATATGACACAGCACTTTCCGCTGCTGTCCCAGCTGCGAGTGAAGCTGAGCCGCAGCAGGGAGAGCTTGATATGTCGCTGCACGAAGAAGCTGAATGTGGTGCTGTCGCGCAGGTCGGCGAAGAGTGCACACGTCCGGCTCCGATAACGTCCTCGTCGGCTGCCATCATCGATATTCTGCGTCAGCCGACCGGTGGCCATGGCGTGCTAGCGTCCCCGGCATCTTCTGCCTCTCGATTTGCCGCCAGTACGCATTCCGTGCTTGGTCGCCGTTCACCTCAGTTGCCTGTAGAGCGTATTGTCAGTCTGTTGGTGATGGCGCGTGACGCGCAACTGTTCCACGGGCCTGATCTGGTCGTGGCAGCAGAGAAGACCGGGATGGAATGGGGTGTCATGGCTATCTATCACCGTTTGGCTCCAGGTAAACGCGAGCAGGGGGCTGTTTTTAGCATGGCTAACATGCTAAAACCTGGTAGCTTCAACCCGGGCCAGATAGAACGCTTGCGCACCCCTGGCGTAAGCTTTTTTATGACCTTGCCAACGCCGGTACCGGCGCTGGATGCCTGGGAAATGATGCTGCCTACGGCGCAGCGTTTGGCCGAGTTATTGGGCGGGCAAGTACTGGATGAGCAGCACAACGGGCTAGGACGCCAGCGCATTGCCTCTGTCCGTGATGAATTGCGGAGCTGGGATCGTCGCCATGAGGTTTAAGTAAAGGCGGCTTAAGGCTCCCAGCTCTAGCCAGGTTAAGATGCGCGGGCCGATCAGCCAGATAAACCAAGCAGGCTTTGTGCCGGCACATAATCGAGATGGTGCGCTTGAGCAACTGGTTCACAGGTGACTTTGCCGGCGCAGATATTGAGACCAGAACGTAAGTGCACGTCTTTTGTCAAGGCTTCTTTCCAGCCTTCGTTGGCCAGACTCAGTACAAAAGGCAAGGTCACATTGTTCAGCGCGAAGGTCGAGGTACGGGCGACAGCGCTTGGCATGTTAGCCACGCAGTAATGCACCACATCGTCGACAACATAGGTGGGTTCGGTGTGGGTGGTGGCGCGGGATGTTTCCATGCAGCCCCCCTGGTCGATAGCCACATCAACAATGACCGATCCCGGCTTCATTGTTTTGAGCATGGCGCGGCTGACCAATTTGGGTGTCGTGGCTCCCTTGATCAGCACAGTACCGATGAGCAGATCAGCTTGGCGCACCAGTTTATCAAGCGCGTTGCGGGTAGAAAATACGGTGGAAATAGCGCTACCGAACTGAGTCGCCAGGCGCATTAGTACTTCGGCTGAGCGATCTACGACCGTGACCCTGGCCCCCATGCCGAGTGCCACTATGGCGGCTTGGGTGCCGGAGACACCACCACCGAGAATAACCACATCTGCTGCAGACACGCCAGGTACACCGCCCATCAATATACCGCGACCACCTTGCATTTTTTCCAGCCAGTGTGCGCCAACCTGGGGGGCTAGTCGACCGGCGACCTCAGACATGGGGATCAGCAGTGGTAGCGAACCGTTTGCGGCAGTGATAGTTTCGTAAGCGATGCAAACGGCACCGGAAGCGATGAGGTCATGTGTCTGAGCAGCGTCGGGAGCCAGATGCATGTAGGTAAACAGTATCTGGTTCTCACGGAGTTTTTTGCGCTCTACAGCTTGGGGTTCCTTCACCTTGATGATCATATCGGCTTCGGCAAATACCTGGTTTGCGTCTTTGGCAATGCTGGCACCGGCCTTGATATAGTCGTCGTCGCTGATATTAATGCCCATGCCGGACTGGGTTTCTACAAGGACCTGGTGACCGTGATGTACCAGTTCCTGCACAGACGAGGGGACAAGACCTACACGATATTCGTGGTTCTTGATTTCTTTGGGTACACCGATACGCATGGCAGCTCCAGAGGACGTAATGAATAGTTATTACAAAGAAGACGGAAGCGTCTCGTTCCCCTTATGCGGGGTGAAAAGGGTTAAATCAAGACGGACGGTCTAAAACGTGTTGTGACGTATACCAGTAAAGCTTGAACGTATTGATGTGCGCAGTGCGTTGTTTCTGGAGGTTGCCCTTGAAAGGTGGCCTTGTCGCCATCCCGATGATATGACAGCGCACTGTTTTTGTTATAAGATTGCCAGTCTTGATGAACTGATTTCGATCAGGGTGTTGACTGGGGGCTTTGGGAGTTTGGGTGCACGCACCTCAAGGCATGGCCCGCCGCCTTAAGGCAGGCAGGTGCAAACGATGGTTTCCAGTCGATTGCAAGAAATCAGTCCTGTGCGTTTACAGTGCACAAGACTTGGGCGTTCGCCTGCACGATGACGCCATTTTGCATGATGAGTATCGCCGTCGCAAAGGTTTTTGCAAGCCAAGTTGGGTTTAGTACATTCTTTGCATGGCAGTGCCGTGTTTTCCTTAAACTCCAGCCGAGGACTCTCTCTGTATGACTCCCCAGCAAGTACTTGATCAAATTCAGGAGCACGATGTCGAGTTTGTCGACCTGCGTTTTGTCGATATGCTTGGCAAGCAACATCACCTGACCTGTCCGGCGCACAGCATTGACGCATCGTTCTTTGAAGACGGCAGGATGTTCGATGGTTCCTCCATCTCGGGTTGGAAGGGTATCAATGAATCAGACATGATTCTTCTGCCCGACCCGGTTTCCACTTACCTTGACCCGTTCAGTTCACACAGCCAGTTGGTGCTGCACTGTGACGTGCTGGATCCAGCAACGCTTAAAGCCTACGACCGCGATCCACGGTCGCTTGCCAAACGGGCTGAGACTTACCTGAAATCCACCGGTATTGCTGATACGGCCTTTTTTGGGCCAGAACCCGAGTTCTTTGTATTCGATTCAGTGCGCTGGCAGAACGACAAAAACCGTGTTTTCTACGAGCTTGATTCGGAGGATGCCGAGTGGAGTTCACGCTTCAAGTACGAAGGTGGAAACATGGCGCATCGTCCTGGCACCAAGGGAGGCTATTTCCCGGTGGCACCGGTGGATGCCTTGGGCGACCTGCGTTCGGATATGTGCAAGGTGCTTGAGTCACTCGGGCAGAAGGTTGAAGTGCATCATCATGAAGTGTCGACGGGTGGTCAGTGTGAGATTGGCGTCAGGTTCAACTCGCTGGTGAAAAAGGCAGATGAGCTGATGACGCTGAAGTATGTTGTCAAGAATGTGGCGCACCAAAACGGTAAAACCGCCACCTTTATGCCCAAACCCATCGTTGGCGATAATGGCAGTGGCATGCACGTGCATCAATCCCTGTCCAAGGATGGCAGGAACCTTTTTGCCGGCGATCTCTACGGTGGGCTAAGCCAGACGGCACTGTGGTACATCGGCGGTATCTTCAAGCATGCCAGGGCACTTAATGCCTTCACCAATTCTACGACCAACAGCTATAAGCGTCTGGTCCCAGGATTTGAAGCACCAGTGACGCTGGCCTACAGCGCACGCAACCGCTCGGCCAGTTGTCGTATCCCGTATGTAGTTTATCCCGAAGCGCGACGCATCGAGCTACGCTTTCCTGACCCGATGCAATCGGGTTACCTGGTGTTTACTGCACTGATGATGGCTGGGCTTGACGGTGTGCTTAACAGGATTGACCCGGGTGACCCGATCGACAAGGACCTTTACGAGCTGTCGTCGGGAGAAGAGAAGGCTATCCCGCAAGTGTGCTCTAACCTTAATGCCGCGCTGGAAGCCCTGGATAAGGACCGTGACTTTCTCAAGGCTGGTGGCGTATTCAGTGATGACTTTATTGATGCGTATATTGCGCTCAAGATGCAGGATGTCTCCCTGTTCCGTGCTAGCACCCATCCGCTGGAATTTCAGATGTACTACTCGTTTTAACGCCGCGATTACCTTGCTACCACAATGGAGTATCCTGCTACACACAAGGTTGTGTGTAGCAAGGTCATGCTCGCTGCCATAGCCTTTGTTTTTGGTGAAGATGCTTTGTCTTGATAGGCCATTGAAGGCTGTTTTCAGGTCGCGGAAAATAATTTTTTCAAGGTGCCTCGGTGCATATTTTATGTGGCTATTTTCTGTGAGGCTGCGCGTGCCTCGCGTTTTGCAGCACGTCTGGCCCTGCGTTCGCGGTGATCATGCTGCCATAGATAGATCGCCGGTGTGCTTAGCAAGGTGAGGAGCTGTGATACCAGCAAGCCACCGAGAATGGCGATTCCTAGAGGTCGGCGCAGCTCTGAGCTTTGACCAAAACCTATCGCCAGTGGCAGTGCGGCTCCCATCGCCACCAGTGTTGTCATGGTGATCGGGCGAAACCGCACCAAGGCCGCTTCACGGATGGCTTGGACTGCGGACAGTCCACCTTTTCGTTCCGCGACCAGGGCGAAATCCACCATCAAAATGGCGTTTTTCTTCACGATACCGATCAGCATCAGCACGGAAATCACAGACATCAGGGTAATCTGGGTCTGGGTGACCAACATGGCGAGAAAAGCGCCCATGCCTGCTGCGGGGAGGGTGGAAATGATGGTCAAGGGATGAATCAGGCTCTCATAGAGGATGCCAAGCACCACATACATGGATGCGATCACCGCCAATAGGGTGATGAGTGCATTGCCGAGTGCTTCCATCAGGTTCTGGTTAGTGCCGGTATAGCGTTTGTGAATGCCGGCAGGGAGATGCGCTGCGTAGATGGCCTGGTTAACCAGGTTGAGTCCAGATGCCTGGCTTACGCCTTTGTCCAGGTTATAGGAAATGGATGACGACTCGACCTGGTTGAAGTGATCAATGCCGATGGGTGCGATGCCCGGCTTGATTCTGGCCAGCGCCGATAACGGGATCATGCGCCCCTGACTGCTGCGGACGTAGGTATTAAGCAGGTCAGCTGGTCGGAGCGAGTCGGCGTTGCTGGCGCTAAGCACCACGCGACTTTGATTACCGCCTGCATAAATGGTGGATACCATGCGCTGACTGAAGGCATTGGTCAGGGCATTGTCGACCTGTCCCATGCTTACGTGCAGACGTGCGGCGATATGGCGGTTGACCTTAAGTATTTGCTGTTTGCCGATGCTATCGAAGCTGGTGCTGACGTCCTGGAACTGCTTCATGCTGCGCATAATTTTGGCGAGCTTGAGAGTTGGTTCTTGCAGGGGCGCACCATTGGTGCTTTGCAAATCAAACGAGTACTGACCGACACCGGCAGCACCGCCACTGAAAGGAATGAGCTGGGCTGTCCTGATTAATACACTAATGTCTGGCATCTTCTGGAAAATTTTTCGTAGGCGTTTTACTACCTGGCTTACACCTAACCGCCGTTCGCCCGGTTTTTTGCCAAGAGGCTTAAGTTCGATGAACATGCTGGATTCGTTGCCGGAAGCATCGTCCAGAAAGGCAGAAACGTGACGGACCGCTGGATCGGTCATTAATGCCGCGGCAACGGCCTGGGTACGGCTGGCCATAAGGTTTGGTGAAATATTGACATCAGCGATGATGCGTGCGGTAACTAAACCATTATCCTGCCTGGGCAGAAAGCCCCCGCCGGCAGTCATGGCCACGACTGCCGCCAGCACGATGGTGAGTAGTAACAAAAGCAAGGGTTGCCAGCGCATGAGTCGACGGTGGCCCAAGGCCCAGTCCAGGGAGCGCTCGTAGGTGCGCAGCATCCAGCGATCAAAACGGGTAACGTTATGCTGCCATCTTGTTGTGGTGGTGCTTGCGGCGGACTCGTCGGTGAGCCAGTGACCACACAGGGCAGGGGTCAGACTCAGCGAAATCATGGCGGAGATGATGATGGTCGCGATGAGGGTAACCGAGAACTCACGCATCAGGCGGGTAAACAGGTTGTCGCCGAACATAATGGGTCCGAATACCGCGATGAGTGAGAGCGTGATCGAAATGATGGTAAAACTGATTTCACGCACACCGGTAAGAGCGGCTGGCAGCGGTTTCATACCCTGCTCCATATGGCGCACAATGTTTTCGATCACCACCACGGCATCGTCCACCACAAAACCCACGCAAAGGACCAGCGCTACCAGCGAGAAAAGATTGAGGGTGAAACCCATTGCCCACATCACCACCATCGCGCCAGCCAGTGACAGCGGAACGGTTAACATAGCGATAAGCGTTGGCCGGGCGCGGCGCAGAAACAGCAGCATAACCAGCGCTACCATGACAATGCTGGTGAGCAGTGTGACCCCCACTTCACGTAGCGCAGATTCGGTCACCGTTGTGGAATCGTAGATCGGTACCAGGCGTATATCTGCCGGTAGCAGTTTGCGCAGTTCGGGAAGATGGGCACGGATGGCCTTGACCACCGCGATGGTATTGGCTCCCGATCGCTTGGCGATCTTCATTGTTAAGGCACGCTGACCATTGAACCAGGCCATGGCGTAGCGATTTTGCTGGCCGCTGCTGACCGTGGCTACATCAGATAAGCGCACCGTGACCCCATGGCGGCTGGCAATAATCAGGCGGGAAAAATCTTGTGGGCGCTTCAAGGTATCGTTGACGATAAGACGCATCTGTGTAATACCGTTGCCTAGCGTGCCCTTCGGCGAGCTGACATTAGCGGAGCGTAGGGCGCTCACGACGTCGTTTGCGGTAAGGCCAGCACTGTTCAGTGCGCGCGTATGGAGAGTGATGCGCACGGAATGTGCGGTGCTTCCAAGGATTTGCACCTGACCTACGCCAGGGATTTGGGCTACGTTCGGTTTAAGCAGGGTGTTGGCAAGATCGAACAACCTGTCCGGAGGCAAGCTGGATGATGTGATGGCCACCATCAATACCGGAATGTTTGAGCTGCTGATCTTGAAATAGCGCGGTGGGGTGGGCAAAGTCGGCAGATCGACCTCGGCTGCGTTGATGGCCGCCTGTACGTCACGCGCTGCTTTGTCCGCACTACGGCTGAAGTCGAGTTCCAGGCCGATCTGTACCGAACCATCTGTCGCACTTCCAGTCATGTTCGAAACCCCGGAAATACGCCCCAGATGTCGTTCCAGTGGTTCCATAACGGTGCTTGCCATCGTTTGAGCACTGGCGCCTGGTAACTGCGCTGTCACCAGAATAAAGGGGAATTCCATGGATGGGGCAACGGCGACACCTAGAAGCAGGTAGGCCCAGAAACCGGCGATCGCCAGCCCAATGGCCAGTAGCGAGCTGCCCGCCGGACGACGGATCAAGGGTTCGAACGGATTCAAGAGTGCGCACCTGTGTGCCGCGTGTGGTTCAGATTTGCACGGTTCTGGGTGTGCCTATGGCGTGCAGTGGTTCCGTGATGGTGTTGGTAAGCTGCAAACATGTAAGCCTTGATCGTGTCGTCATTTAACGCGTGACTTTGCCTGAAATTGGCCTGTAGCGTAAAGATGCTGTCTGATTCTAATGATACTGGAAGGTGCCAGACTCAAGTCGAAAAACATTGAAGCAAGACGCACAAACCGTTGCTTTGATGCCGCGCTGTGCGCGGCATCAAAGGGCAATCAGGTGCAGCTGAGAGCGGCTAAGACGGTCTGCCAGGTGGCGTTGAAAATTTTGGCTGGTTTTACATCTGGCATATATAGGCGACAGTTACTGCACAGCGTGTTTCTATTATGGGAGCTGGACTATCTGAAAGACACTGGCCACAGCTGTGGCCAGTGTCTCCATGTTTCTTTGTTATTTGATCGCATGCCGATCCAGCGATCTTTCGTTGGGCCTTAAGTGATGCAACTGAGCGGAAGGGGGCAGCGGATTAATTACACAGGAGTTTTGCAGTCAGCCTGTTACTGCTTGAGCACCCTGTCTACAGCAGCGCCGGCATCAAGGATCCCTGCACCGATGGGTTTGTCCGGCGTTACTGGAAAGGGTCTTGCCGTTTCGGTGAGGATGGTTTTGATTTGTTCCGGAGTGGAAAGCGGTTTTCCGGCGGCTTTTTCGGCACTTAGAATCAGCGCCACGACGCCGGATACGTGTGGTGCACTCAGTGAGGTGCCCTTCTGAGCAGCATAAAATGCCTGCTCCGGCTTGGTTTTCCCACTATTGCTGGCGGAAAGAATGCATGAGGGCGTGCAGGGTAAAGACTGAAGGTTTCGTTTTCCGAGAAACAGATAGGGCACTTTTGTGGGCCCCTGTGTTGATCCTGGGCCGGGAGAGCGACTACCTCCCGGTGCTGCGATGGTTACGCTATTACCGTAGTTGGAATACGGGGCACGCTGACCGCGTATGTTAGTGGCCGCCACACTAATCACGCCAACGCAGCTGGCGGGTGTGGAGTTGTTGGCGTCGGCATTGTCGTTACCTGCGGCGACTACAACGGTGGCCCCGTGGCTGATGGCCCAGGCGGTAGCCTCGCCGTATGTGCTATGGAGGGTGCAATGACTGTGGGCACGCAGACTTATATTGATGACTTGAGCCGGGTGTGTGTTGTCTGGCACGCCCGGCACGTGGCCACCGGCAGCCCAGATAATGGCGTCATGAATATCTGAGGCCCAACATGAGCCAGAATCCTGACTCCTGTGACCGCATACCCTTAGTGGCAGTACGCGCGCCTTGGGCGCTATGCCAGCCAATAAAATACCTTGTTCGGCGATAATGCCTGCAACGCCGGTGCCGTGCCATGAGCTGTCATACCCTGGTGACCAGCTGCCGGGGTCCCAGCCGCCAGCTATGCGGCCATCGGTCGCGCGCCCTGATATCTTATGGTCAGTGATGAAATCGTAGCCATCATCGGCCAGTCGGGTGTCCAGATCAAAGTGACGAGTGATACCATCATCGATCACGGCTACAACGATGCCTTTGCCGTCGGTCTTGGTCCAGGCTTTTTCGACATTAATGCCACTGCGTGGATTGGTGAGATTCCATTGCAGATAGAAGAGCATGGGCTCTGATGGTTGACGGAGAAATGGCTGAGCGCCGGCTTTGGGCGCATAGGAGGATAGTTCGGCAAGGGTATCAGGCTCGACGTAGGTCACATCAGGGTCTGCTGCGATGTGGCGCATCAGTGTGGTAGCAGCGTTTGTGCTCAAGGAGTGCGAGGTACTGACCAGATCGGCACCGATGGCCAGCCGCCGCCGGTAAATAAGTTTCAGTGGTGAGGCGTTGTTTGCGCCAAGGCTACCCAGACTGCTACGGGCAACTGCCGCATGCAGATGTGCCATGGCCAGCATAGGGCTTGATTCTTCGGCACTGCCGTTACGGTAGCTGACAATAAACCGGCTGTAGTGACCGTGAGGCGCGAGGCTAGCAAGATTTACTTTGGTCATACTTGACGTAGTCGTGGCCTGCGCGGCGGGTAATCCCAAAGCGAAAGCGAGGATCAGCCGGTTGATAAGTGCAATGCGAAGTTTCATAAACAACATGTATCCTTTTACATTTAGGTTTATATAGGCGGAAGTTACTGCATAGCGTATTTCTACTATGGGAGCCGGATTGCCCAAAGACACCGGCCAAAGCTGCGGCCAGTGTCTCCATGGGGCTAGCCAGGGTTCACAGGTTTTTAATGCGTGAGTACCTTTTCTACAGCTGCTCCGGCATCAAGGATCCCAGCACCGATGGGTTTGTCCGGTTTTACCGGAAAGGGTCTTGCCGTTTCGGTGAGGATGGTTTTGATTTGTGCCGGAGTGGAAAGTGGTTTCCCGGCGGCTTTTTCGGCACTTAGAATCAGCGCCACGACGCCGGATACGTGTGGTGCTGCGAACGAAGTACCACACATGCCATTGTAGGTTGGACGTTCTGGCCCGGTTTCGCCGCTATTATTAGTAGACCACACGAAACCATCATCACGGTCATTACCACTGCCACCGGGTGCCGAGAGCGTCACATTGCGCCCATAATTGGAATAGGGTGCGCGCGTTCCATTGACGTCGTTGGCCGCTACAGCAATGACGCCAGAGCAGCTGTCAGGGGTGAAATTCTTGCTATCATCGTTGCTGTCAGCCACTGCTACGACTACGGTGACCCCGTGGCGGATTGCATATGCAGTAGCCTTGCCGAAGCCGCTTTCCGGGGAGCAACGGCCATGGATACCAAGGCTTAAATTGATGACCTGGGCTGGGTGCCTGTTGTCTGGCACACCGTCCACGTGGCCACCTGCCGCCCATACAATGGCATCGGTGACATACGACAATGAGCTATCACCTCCGCGCCCGAGTACACGCACGGGAAGAACACGTGCCTTGGGTGCTACGCCGGCCAAGCCGATGCCGTTGTTGGCCAACTCGGCGACAATACCTGCTACTTGAGTGCCGTGCCAATCGCTGACATAAAAATCCTTCCTTTTCGTCGGCACCCCAGACCAGTCGCCCGTATCCCAGCCGCCTGGCACGCGACCGTCAACCTTGCGCCCAGATATTTTGTGGTCTATGATAAAATCATAGCCGTCATTGGCCAGAGAGGTATCAAGATCGGGATGACGGGTGATGCCGGTATCCACCACGGCTACAACAATGCCATGACCATCCGCGCCTGCTGACCAAGCCTTTTCAACATCGATCCCTCCTTGGGGACTACCCCTGTCTTGCGGGCTGGTGAGGTTCCATTGATATTTAGCGAACATGGGATCCTTGGGTGGGTATGGGATTAAGGACGTCGTTGCCACACGTGTGTTGCCTAACTTCCCGAATGAGCTGGGTTGCGCCAACATGACAGCCGGAGCATGGGCAACAGGCAGCAGATAGATGGGGGTATCAGGCTCAACGTAGGTCACATCAGGGTCTGCTGCGATGTGGCGCATCAGTGTGGTAGCAGCGTTTGTGCTCAAGGGGTGCGAGGCACTGACCAGATCGGCACCGATGGCCAGGTGCCTTAGGTAAACAAGTTTTAGTGGTTGTGACTTGTTTGTTGCGCCAGGTTTGTTGAGATCATCACCGGCCAGCGTCATGCGCAGATGCGCCATGGCTAGCATAGGGCTTGATTCTTCGGCACTGCCGTTACGGTAGCTGACAATAAACCGGCTGTAGTGACCGTGAGGCGCGAGGCTAGCAAGATTTACTTTGGTCATACCTGAGGTAGTCGTGGCTTGCGCGGTGGGTAGTACCAAGGCCATAGTGAGAGCTAGCTTATTGGCTAGTGAGATAGAAAGCTGCATAAAACGTCCCCCAAAAAAGAGAAGAGTGTACCAGATGAAGCTGTAGCGCCTAAAATACCTACGGCAACTAAAATACCTGGTGGTCGTAGCCGGTCCGGGCGAGGATGATAGAATATCTAAAAGTACCCCTCATTCATTAATAATTAAACAATGTTGCATGTTACAGGCGTAATGATGAGCAAGTTTCCCCGTTGCTGGATTTTTGCCAGCACCATCTTGGCGCTTGCCCATGCGGCTGTAGCACTGGCTGGTACTGGAACGCTAAGGATTCGTCGGGTTTCACCGGCAGGTGAAGACGTAGCTCCGGGCCAGGAGCTGGTGATTGAGTTTGATCGCGCCATGGTTGCGCTTGGTCGTATGGGGCGTGTGCGCCACCATCTTCCGGTTACTCTCCAGCCTGATCCGGGTTGTCAGTGGCGCTGGTTAGATACCAGAGAGCTGGCGTGTCGTCTCGTTGGCAAGCAGCATTTCAGCCCGGCGACACGCTACAGGTTGCGCGTGGACACAACGTTAAAAGCAATGGATGGCAGCCATTTACAGGTGCCATTTACGCAAAGCTTTACTACCTGGCGGCCAAAGGTGCTCTGGAGCCGGTTCCATCACTGGCTATCGCCAGTGATGCCGCAGTACCTGTTGCGTTTCAATATGCGCGTCACGGCTGAGGAGGTGGCACAACATATCGTTTTTGAAACGGCTAAAAAACAGCCGGTGATGGCAAAGGTGACTCCGTTTACCAAAAAACGGCGGGGAGTTTTATGGTTGCCGGTGGCGGGGGATCCTGGTGCCGTGACAGAAGTCAGTGATGCCGATTCCCACGCGCGTGCCAGGACCGCATTGGGGCGTCGGGTATGGTTGGTGCAACCCGCGCAGACACTGCTGCCTGCCACGAATTATGTCTTGCACGCGCAGGCGGGCTTGCGCTCACCGCTGGGTTTGCTGCCGGGGCAGCAAACTCATTGGCGTGGTGATACATGGATGCACACTTATGGCGCTTTCACCTTCATTGGCGTCGATTGTAACGATGCGCACGGTTCTTTCCGGATACTGGCTAAGGGAGGATCCAGTTATTGGCATTGCCATCCTCCCACTTTCGATAGCCTGGAATGCTCAGCGCTAAACGTGCAAAGCCCGGTAGGCGGCCCTGGCAAACGGCGTTGTCACCCCAATAATATTCATTTAGTGTTTAGCTCTCCGGTGTCGCGTGCCACGCTGGCAGCGACACAATGGAAGCCATTGCCGATGGCACGCCGTCGACTGGCAGCCATCTGGCGTGATTACCCGCAATGGTTTTTTCGTAAAGACCATCACGCGATGCGTTTTCCCCTTGACTTCAAACTCGATCCGATGCATGACTTCACCCTTGCCGTGCCAGCCGGAGTGAAAGACCGTTTTGGTCGCACGCTTACTAAAACGATGACGGTGAGGTTTCGGACCGGACACCGGGTGCCGTTTGTCGATCCCCCACCGCAGCAGATGGTGCTGGAGGCAGCACAAGCTACGGTGGCACCACTGCGTTTTACCAATCTTTACCGTCTTGACCTGGATTATCAGCGCCTGTTTGCGGCGGATGTCGCAGCCGGTGGTACGCATGCCCCAGTGCAGCACCTTAACCTGTTACAGCGTTCTGATCTGGTGGCAAAAGAAGATCAAGTAGTGCACGGGGAGCTTGGTGTACGCAAACTTTTACGGGGGCGCTCAGGGGTACTCTGGGGCAGGCTAAACTGGTCGCCGCACGCGCCCTGGCGGGCTTATACCTTGATGGCGCAGGTCACGCCCTATCAGGTTTTGGCCAAGCTGGGGCATTTTAATACCCTGGTGTGGGTGAGCCGTTTGCGCAATGGTGCGCCGGTGGTCGGGGCGCGCGTGGGTATGTACAGCGGAGAGAATCGCTCACTCAGGCACCTCAATGCGCTTGCCAGTTCACCAATGCTTACCGATGGCGATGGTCTGGCCGTATTACCTGGCACAGCCAGCTTGCCCAAGGCGTGGTTCAAGCCATGGATGAGCCATAAACGGTTTTACATTGCTGCCAGGCGTGGTGATGCTATGGCCTTGCTGCCACTGGACTGGCCGTTCAGGCGTTCGGTGTACAGCGCCAGCCATGCGCTCTTTAGCACTAGCGCCGCGCCCGCCCATGGCCATTTGCGTGCCTGGGCGGTGACCGAACAGGGCATCTACAGGCCCGGTAGCGAGGTTCATTTCCTTGCCGTCCTCCGTGACGAGGGCAGAACCACCTTGCTTGCTCCGCCGCGGCTGGATTACACACTCAAAATTACGGATCCAGCGGGCAGTGTCGTGCTGGAGAAAAAACAAGTCAAACTGTCAGCCTTTGGTACTGTCGAAGGCCATTGGTATGCTCCGGTAACGGCCATTGGCGGTCGTTACCATATTAGTCTGATCTGGCCTACTTCTGCTGGTGTGGTGTGTCGTGATGCGGGCGAGTTCATCGTTACTGATTTCGTGCCCGCTGCCTTTCAGGTACACACGACGCTAGGTGGTATGCGCTTTGTCCCCGGTGATCGCGTGGGTGTGCGGGCAACGGCTACACTGCATGCCGGCGGCCCGTACACCCATGCCAGCGTGCATTTCACCGTGAAACTGGTGCCACGCCGCTTTGTGCCGGATGCGCCGGAGGCCTCAGGGTTTGAGTTCGGTAGTGATCAAGCTTCGCCAGTTAAAGCGATCACGGTGACCCAGACGGACGCCATGCTTAACCTGCATGGTGCAACGGAGATAAACCTTGATCTACCCAGGAAAGCCGCTTTGTTGTACGGCGCTTTGGAGGTGGATGCGGCAGTTAAAACAGCGCGCGGCAGTTTTGTCACCAGTAGTGCGCATGCTGTCTATGTCGCGCGTGACCGCTTTGTCGGTTTGCGCACTGATAGCTGGCTACAGCGTGTCGGCAAAGCTTTTGACGTCCAGTATCTGGTGGTGAACGCAACTGGCATGCCACAGGCAGGCACACCGGTGAGGCTGACATTGCAGCGCAAAATAATTAATCGTGTGCAGGTTAAAAACGGGGCCGGAGATTTTAGCCCGGAGGACCAGACAAGCTGGAAAATAGAAGACCAATGCAAGGCCGTTTCTACCCATGCAGCGGCCAGTTGCATGATGACGCCGACGCATCCGGGAAGCTACCGTATTGTGGCCAGTGTGAAAGACAGCCG
>JAAXIA010000020.1 GCA_012270595.1 Rhodanobacteraceae bacterium
TGATTGCACCTTTCAGGAAAGGTCAGCAGGTGGGTAAGCTACGTATCAGCCTGGATGGCAAGCTTTTGCAAAGTGTGCCACTGGTGGCGCTTCAGGATGTACATCGAGGTGGTTTTTTTAAGCGCCTATGGGATAGTGTCCTGCTGTGGTTCCATCGTGACAATAAAAACGGCGGTGGCGAGTAAAGAAACGGCAGCGCATTAGCCGGGCGATATAGTCAAAGCGCCGTCCGTGGCTCGCGCTTTGACTGTGGCAGTGGACTGTTGGATACGGTATAGTGTTATGGCTTGTGGCGTGAGAACGCCCCATTCTCGCCGCGGGATGGCTTGAAAAAGTTGTTCTTTTTAAGTTTATCCATGCCTTTTACATACCGTAAAAAGAGGATAGTCCTTATGTTGAAGATGTTTGGTGTCACTGCACTGATTGGTTTTTCTGCTCTTGCTGGCTGTTTGTATACGACAGACAGCCTCGCTTTTCGGATAAAAATGGGAAACATCACTAAAGAGACCATGCGATATACATGCCTGTCAACAGGCCAGAATTACTATATAAATGTCAAGCAAGATGCACGTTCAGACTGGGAGGCATGTGATGGCCAAACATGGTTTCAGTGGGATGGGCGAGATACTGGGTGGTTTAAGGGGTTTGATACAAATAATTATAAATCTGATGTGCGGGTAAAAATTCATTTTGATATGTTTCATAATGACAAGAATGGGCATTACATGCCGCATTGGGAAAAATACTGTGACATCCAGTTTGTGTACCACCCTCACTCCGGTAGCCATTACTTTTTTGTTAGTTCAGATAAAAAAACCTGCACCAGAGATTATCTTTTTGATAATTATAAACCGTATGGCAGTTATGTCAGTAACGGTGATTATGTAACTGTACATATAAGATAAAGTTAGTGGCAAGGGTGTGCCGGATGGTTGATGACTGTATCGAGTTGACACGCTCCCCTTGTGTTTATGGACTTGAGCGGCTTGCTAGGCAAGCCGCATACACTCAGGTTTCCGTTCTTTGGACGCCGATAAAGCTCAAAAACTCGCTGCGGGTGCGGGCATCGTCGCGAAAGATCCCTAGCATATGGCTGGTCACCATAGACACTCCACGTTTGTGCACGCCACGGGTGGTCATGCATTCATGACTGGCGTTGATGACTACTGCCACGCCGATGGGTTGCAGGCTTTCCTCAATACATTGGGCGATTTCGGCGGTCAGTTTTTCCTGTACCTGGAAACGGCGTGCAAAGCCGTCCACTACGCGGGCCAGTTTGCTGATACCGACGACACGACGGCTGGGTAGGTAGCCGACATGGGCGTGGCCGATAATGGGTGCCATATGGTGTTCGCAGTGACTTTCAAAGGCAATATCACGTAGTACCACCATGTTATCGTAGCCTTGGACTTCCTCGAACGTGCGTTTCAGGTAATCGCCAGGATTTTCAGCATAGCCGGAGAACCAGTCACGATAGGCTTTTATTACCCGTTTAGGTGTGTCACGTAGACCTTCGCGTGCTGGGTCCTCGCCGACCCAGCGCAGCAGCACACGTACTGCTTCCTCGGCTTGTTCCCGGCTGACATGGCTAAGAAGGGTGGCTTTGCTCATCTTGCTGGTTCCTTCGGTTTCCCCCTGCTGGGATTTCCAGTATGGTTGGCATGGCATGAACGGTATAGCGCGAGGTAGTCGCCTCACGGTTCTGGCTTTGAGCGGAGCAGCTTAACAGGCGGTATCTGTTTCTGACAGGGTTTGATCGAGCAGTGCGTCGGTCTTGTCGTTGCTGAGCGATTCCACACCACGAAGCTTGCGTTCGATAGCGCGTGTGCGTACGCCAGTGGCGTCGATGTGTCGACCGGCCTCATCGAGTTTTTTCTTCACTTTGTCCAGTACATCGCCAAACTTGCCAAACTCGGTTTTCACGGCAGCAAGGACATTCCATACCTCGCTAGAGCGTTTCTGGATGGCTAGCGTACGGAAACCCATTTGCAAACTATTAAGCAAAGCGCTGAGCGTGGATGGGCCGGTGAGCGTGATGCGGTATTTACGCTGCAAGTCCTCGAACAGGCCAGCCCGGCGAATCACTTCGGCATAAAGTCCCTCGGTAGGCAGAAAGAGTATGGCAAAGTCGGTAGTGTCTGGAGGGGCCAGATATTTGCTGGCGATACGTTTGGCCTCCTCACGCACACGCATTTCCAGTGCATTACCGGCGCGGGTGGTAGCGTCGATGTCGGCGTTTTCCTGGGCATCAAGCAGGCGTTGGTAGTCCTCTGTGGGAAACTTGGCGTCGATGGGCAGATAAACCGGTGTGCTGTCATTCTGACCAGGCATGCGAATGGCAAACTCTACCCGCTCGCTGCTGCCTGGTACAGTGGCGATATTGGCGTCGTATTGTTCGATGGTGAGCACGTCCTGGAGCAGGCTATCGAGCTGTACTTCACCAAAAATGCCGCGTGTTTTCACATTGGTCAGCACGCGCCTTAGATCTCCCACACCGGTGGCTAGTTGCTGCATTTCACCCAAACCACGTTGCACTGCCTCCAAACGCTCGGAAACCAGTTTAAATGACTGTCCCAGGCGCGTTTCCAGCGTACTTTGCAGTTTTTCGTCTACCGTTTGCCGCATCTTTTCCAGTTGCTTTTCGTTGTCCTGTTGCAATGCCTTGAGCCGCACTTCCAAAGTCTCACGTACCTGGTCCACGCGCTTTTCATGTTCGACAGTCAGTGCATGCAGTCGTTGCTGCTGTTGTTCACCAAAGCGGTTCAAGGCGGTGGCAATTTCTTCGCGTCCTTTGTAGGCATCCTCTGCCAGGCGTTGTGCCAAGGCTTTCAAACCTTCATCCGTGCGCGTGGTGAGCGCTTCCAGGCGTTGCCCGAAGCTGTTGCTACGCTCGGCTTTCTGGCGTTCCATGGTGACCAGCCGTTCTCCGATCTGGTTGTCAAAGCGGGCAAAGCTTTGCTGTAGCTCGTCGCGCCCGGCGCGCTGTTCCTCGTGCAAGCTCCGTTGTAGACGTTCGTTGTCGTCTTTTAGCGTGTCAAGACGGGTCTCCAGCATGCGTTCGTCAGACGGTCGCATGCATTGGATAGCCTGTAACAGCAGGATCAGCAGGCCGATAACAAGAAGAGCGACAAACAATAGGGTATGGGATGACATGGAAAGGTCTTCGTGCTGGATAAGTTAAGCGCGTAGTGTACGTCGCTTGATTCTGTTCTGGAAATTCTCCTATTCCACGCGACAAAATACTGCTTTCAGATAAGCGTTCTCTGGCACATGGACGTTGACCGGGTGGTCGGCGCCGGCTCCGCGTACGGTCAGTATCTGTATGGAGCGTCCGGCGCACATGGCCGCGCGGTGGAGCATCCTGAGAAAATCTTCGTTGCTGACCAGACCCGTACACGAGCAGGTAAGTAGCAGTCCACCCGTTGATAACACGCCCAGCGCCAGAGAGTTCATTGCGAAGTACTTTTTGAGCGCTGCAGGTACCTTGTTGCGATCGCGGGTGAGTCTGGCTGGATCCAGAACCACTGCCTCGTAGCACTCGCCGCGAACTATGGTACTACGGAGCCAGTCGAATATGTCCGCCGTCTGGAAATCCACCTTAACCTTGTTTGCTGCGGCATTGGCGCGGGCAAGCTTCAGCATCTGGGGATCCTGGTCTACACCAGTGGCCTGGCGTGCACCGGCAACCATCGCATGCACGGCAAAGCCACCGGTGTTGCAGCATAGGTCGAGCACGCGGCGCTGCGCGACATACCTGGAAAAATAACGACGGTTATCGCGCTGATCGGCAAAAAAACCAGTTTTGTGACCGCTGCCGGGGGCAGCATGGAATTGGATTCCGTATTCGGATACCTTGACCGCATCGGGGACGTCGGCGGCGTGACAATCGAAGGATTCCTGTTTTTGCACATGACGTTGGGCAAACCAGTACAAGCGTGCGCGAGGGAAGGCCTGGGTGAGTGTGGTGTGGAT
>JAAXIA010000073.1 GCA_012270595.1 Rhodanobacteraceae bacterium
GTTTACAGGTCCGCCTATGGGGCTTGGTATGCTTACCGCCGGCATCGTTCTCAGTGTCATGGTAATCCCGTTTATTTCTTCGGTAATGCGCGAGGTGTTCACGACAGTTCCGGCAGAGCTTAAAGAATCAGCCTATGCGGTCGGCAACACGACCTGGGAAGTCATGTGGAACATCGTTTTGTCTTATACGCGCTCAGCGGTCATCGGCGGTATTTTTCTTGGTCTGGGACGGGCACTGGGTGAGACCATGGCCGTGACTTTTGTACTGGGGAACACGCATTTGTTATCACTTTCACTTCTGGCTCCGGGTAACTCGATTGCAGCAACCATTGCCAACGAGTTTACCGAGGCTGACTCGTCGATTTATCGCTCCTCGCTGATCGCGCTCGGCTTACTGCTTTTTGTCGTGACGTTTGTTGTTCTGGTGCTTTCTCGTTTGATGATGCGTTTTCTTTCCAGGCGCGAAGGAGTCTAAAACGATGGGTTCAGCGAAGTGGATGCGGCGATGCATCAAAGATTATATGGCGAAGATTCTGAGTGTGGCGGCATCCCTGTTTGGAATTTTCTGGTTGGCATGGATCTTATGGACGACGCTTAGCAATGGTCTACCGGCACTGAAGTGGCAGTTGTTTACCCAGATGACACCACCGCCAGGTGTGCGTGGCGGTCTGCTCAACGCCTTTGCCGGAAGCCTGATGATGACCGCTTTGGCAATGCTCATCGGTACGCCGGTCGGCATTGCTGCGGGCACGTATCTTTCCGAATATGCAAGGCACACCAGGCTGGGCACCGCCATTCGCTTCGTGAACGATATTTTATTATCCGCACCATCCATTGTTATTGGTCTGTTTGTATATGAATTGATGGTGCAACAGATGGGGCATTTTTCAGCGCTTGCTGGTGCGGTGGCACTTTCGTTCATTGTGCTTCCTGTGGTCGTTCGTACCACCGACGAAATGCTTCAGCTGGTGCCCTCATCCATGCGTGAGGCAGGCTTGGCCCTTGGGGTGCCACAATGGAAAATCACGCGTCAGGTTCTTTATCGGGCGGTACGCGCGGGCATTTTGATTCGTATCTTGCTGGCACTGGCACGCATCGTGGGTGAAACGGCACCGCTTTTGTTTACTGCACTGAACAACCAGTATTGGACGCACAATTTGAATGAACCTATGGCCAATGTGCCTGTAGTGATCTTTCAATACGCCATGAGCCCTTACGAATTCTGGCATGCACTAGCTTGGGCTGGTGCCTTGGTAGTGACGGTTTTTATACTTTTGTTGGGTCTGTTGTCACGTACTTTGGCCGCGCACAGAGGAAGAACATGAACGATGAGGGAACCTTAGTGCCTGCACAACAATCGCGTATACATCCAGCAGCAGAAGAGATCAAGATTGCTGCGCGGGGCCTCAGTTTCTATTACGGTGAGCTGCAGACTTTGCAGGCGCTTGATCTAAAGATTCCAAAACAGTGTGTGACTGCCCTGATTGGACCTTCTGGTTGTGGAAAATCCACGCTTTTGCGCATTTTTAATCGCATGTATGCGATCTATCCCAAGCAACGCGCTGAAGGTGAAGTACTCCTTGACGGGGAAAACGTGCTTGATCCGAGCTATTCAATTAATCGTTTGCGCACCAGGGTTGGCATGGTTTTTCAAAAGCCGGTGCCATTTCCGATGTCCATTTACGAAAACGTGGCTTATGCCATCCGTCACTATGAGAAATTGTCGCGTTCCGCGCTTAATGAGCGTGTACAAAGTGCGCTGATTGGTGCTGCTTTATGGAATGAAGTCAAGGATAAACTCAATCAAAGTGCACTGGGGTTGTCTGGTGGTCAACAGCAGCGCTTGTGCATTGCGCGCGCCATTGCCTTGAAACCCGAAGTGCTGTTGATGGATGAACCCACTTCCGCGCTGGATCCCCTGTCTACAGCGAAAATCGAACAATTGATTGATGATTTGAAAACGCAATACACGGTAATTATTGTGACGCATAATATGCAGCAAGCGGCACGTGTTTCGCATTTTACCGGTTTTATGTTCATGGGAGAACTGATCGAGTTTTCTACCACCGAGAAGTTATTCAAACAACCTGACAATCAGAAGACCCTGGATTACATTACGGGTCGCTTTGGTTGACTTGGGGTGAGTATGTTGTTATCTGGATTTGATCTGGCACTTCTTTTTAAAAAGTGTCGGGTGTGGCCGGATGTAGGTCTTGAGGGTGGCACCATCTTGGTGTTTGAGCAAACGCCGAGACGCGCCGGCTAGAGCCTGCCGGTTGCAAATCGTTCAACCTGAGACTGTGGATAAGCTACGTTCAGCCATGGCTCGCGCTAATTACTGCATCATCGATTGTGTCAGATGGGCATGTGGCCAGGCACTTTGTCGGGCCTATCGATAGCAAGATGCTGGTGCGTGCTATCAAAACAAAAAAGTGATGCGATTTTAAAGCGCTGAACACACTCGGCACCGTATCAGGTTTTGCGTCTCGAACGCAGAGGTCAGAACGGCTAACGTGACGAGCACATCTGGTTTAAACTTGGACGATGGTGTCTTGCGATACGCATATTCGGGATGAGCCTTCCGAACTGGTCGAGCAGGCTCAGATGTCCGTGGCCAGGCTGCCCGGGGTAAGCCCGAGTCTGGCGTCCGCACTGGGGCGACTTGGTCTGGAATGTGTGCAGGATTTATGGTTCCACTTACCCTTGCGCTACGAGGACAGAACCCGTATCACCAACCTGGCCGATGTGCGTGCCGGCGATCAGGTGCAGGTGGTTGCTACGGTATCGTCGGTACAGAGTAGTTTTCGTTATCGACCGCAATTGAAGGTAACTATTCGCGACGTTGCTGGTTACAGCATGCTTCTGCGTTTCTTTCACTTCGGTCGCGCCCAGACCAGACTTTTTTGTCCCGGCACACGCCTGCTTTGCTTTGGCGAAGTGCGCGGCGGAACGCATGGACTGGAGATGGTGCATCCGCAATATCGGCGTTTGAGCGCATCTGAGCCGGTGGTTGTGAGTGAGTGTCTGGATCCGGTGTATCCCAGCACGGAAGGCCTAAGTCAGATGCGTTTGGGGAGAGTCATCGCCAAAGCGCTGACTCTTTTGCCAGATGAAGAACAATTGGAACTGATTCCTGCCAGCTTGCGTAGCGCACATAGACTGGGTTCATTGCGTCAAGCTTTGCTCTATGTCCATCATCCGCCCGTGGATGCGGCATTGACTCCATTGCTGGAAGGGCAGCATCCGGCACAAAAGCGCCTGGCCTTTGAAGAGCTACTGGTCCACCATATGAGCTTGAGGCAATTGCGCGCAGCCATACGCGAACGGCAGGCACCGCTGTTACGTGGGGATGGTGTCTTGCGTAGTGCCATGCTGGCAGCCTTGCCTTTTCAACTGACCGCTGCACAGCAGCGTGTGATCCAGGAAGTACTGAAGGACCTGGCTCAATCCAAACCCATGTTACGCCTGGTTCAAGGCGATGTCGGCTCGGGTAAGACTGTGGTTGCAGCCGTGGCGGCTTTGGCGGCGATAGAGACGGATTGGCAAGTGGCGCTGACTGCCCCTACTGAATTGCTGGCCGAGCAACATCTGCGTACTTTTGGCCATTGGTTTGAACCTTTGGGTATTGAACTGGCCTGGTTGAGCAGCAAGGTGACCGGTAAGGCACGCCAGCGAGTTCTGGCGCACATCGCCGAGGGTAAGGCCAAGGTGGCCATTGGTACGCATGCGTTGATGCAAGAGAGCGTGGAGTTTGCGAAGCTGGGGCTGGTTATTGTGGATGAGCAGCACCGTTTCGGGGTTCAACAGCGCCTTTCCTTGCGTAACAAGGGCATTGATGCCCGGCATGACCGCGTTGCACACCAACTGGTGCTGACCGCCACACCGATTCCACGCACACTGGCGATGAGTAGTTATGCTGATCTTGATGTATCTTCCATTGATGAACTGCCACCCGGGCGCACGCCAGTGCAAACCCTCGCCATTTCCAGTACACGTCGAGCCGAGGTGATTGAACGCATCCATGCTGTTTGCGCTGAAGGAAGGCAAGTTTACTGGGTATGTACCTTGATCGAGGAATCCGAGCAGCTGCGTGCGCAAGCCGCTGAAGTGATCTACACCGAGCTTTGCGCCAGTTTGACCGGATGTCAGGTGGGGCTTCTGCATGGGCGCATGAAAGCGAAAGAAAAGCAAGCAATCATGGCCGCTTTTAAGACTGGCGAGTTGTCTGTATTGGTGGCTACCACGGTTATCGAAGTGGGGGTGGATGTTCCCAATGCCAGCCTCATGGTGATCGAGAATAGTGAACGCCTGGGGTTGGCACAACTGCACCAGTTGCGTGGCCGGGTAGGGCGCGGTGTGATCGCTTCCATCTGCGTGCTGCTTTACCAGGCACCACTTGGACAACTGGCGCGGCAGCGGATTCAGGTGATGCGTCAGATTAGCGACGGTTTTCGTATTGCCGAAAAGGATCTGGAATTACGTGGCCCGGGTGAGGTGCTGGGTACGCGACAAACTGGACAATTAAATTTTCGCATCGCCGAGTTGGCACGCGATGCCCACCTGTTACCGCTGGTACAACAGATTGGGCAGCACATGCTTTCCTCCCACGCGCCTGAGGCGGAGCGGCTGGTCAGGCGTTGGCTGGGTGCTGTGACGTGCTACGCGCAAGCCTGAATGGTTTGAACATACCCCGTTTGTGTTACGCAAAAGCGCTTTTCTTGCCGCTGGTTTCAGCTTGGAGTTGACGTTGATCACAGAAATAGGTAGAATCTCCTCCCCTTGACATATCACCTTTGGGTTCGTTCGTTATGAAGCCTGATATCCATCCTAACTATCGTCCGGTGGTATTCCAGGACCTGTCCTCCGAGTTTGCTTTCCTGACGCGCTCTACCGTGATAACGAAAGAGACTATCCAGTGGAAAGATGGTAATACGTATCCGTTGGTCAAGGTGGATGTCTCCAGCCATTCTCACCCCTTCTACACCGGTCAGCAGAAGACCTTGGATGTTGGTGGTCGGGTTGATAAATTCCGTCGTCGTTACGGACGCAACTAGACGTTTCCCAGACTAGACGTGCCCTAAACGTTTTTTTTGGTGGCATGCATACACTTCTCAGAAAATATTGAGAGCGTGCTGCTGGGGTTGTTGCCGTTGACTGGCCCTGGCACGTAGCTTGTCGAGATTTTCGACCTTGAATGTTTCAGATATGGCGTCTGGATCGCCGATTGACGTCGGTAGCCCCGTATGGCGATTGATGAGTGCTGTGCTGATACCCGGTGGCATCGGTAGGCTGTTTTCTGCTGATCCCTTGGGTGCGGAACCCATATAAGCCATCCAGATTGGCAGAGCGATGGTTGAGCCGTATTCATGCTTGCCGAGTGAGCTAAAGTTATCAAAGCCGGCCCAGACCGCTGTAGTCAGCCTTCCGCCGAAGCCTAGAAACCATGAGTCACGATTATCGTTGCTGGTACCGGTTTTACCGGCAAGATCTGGACGATTCAGCGCACGGGCTGCCCATCCGGTGCCGTGCAAAATAACATCCTTCAGTAACGAGGTGATCAGGTAGTCAGTGCGTATGTCCAGCACGTGTGGGGCTAGCACGGGTGGCTGGAGCTTTGTTTGAGCGCTGATGACAGGGTTTAAGGCCTGATTACTGGCGCTGGGGTTGCTTTCTGCCTGGATGGCGCTTACTGCTGCCGATGGCATCGCACTGGCCAGGCGGTTAGCCGGCATGCCTGGCATGCCCGCTGCTGGGGGAGCAGCAGGCGTTGGATTTAGCAAACGCACTTTACAGTTGCGACAGGCTCGTGCCGGGTTGGCTATATAGACTGCCTTATTATCGCTGTTATCAATCTCCTGAATGAAATAAGGCGTGACCAGATAACCGCCGTTGGCGAATACGGCATAACCTCGTACCATGTCGAGTGGGGAAACCGAAGCTGTCCCTAGCGCCAATGACAGGTTATTGGGCAGTGCTGCAAGTGAAAAGCCGAAACGGGTGGAAAAAGTGCGCGCATAAGTCGTACCGATGGCTTCCAGCAGGCGTATCGACACCAGGTTCTTTGAGTGCACCAGGGCCTGGCGCAGTCGCATCGGTCCGGAAAATTGCCGGGCATCGTCGCTGGGGGTCCATAGACCGCCCTTACGCGCTGGATCGGATAAGGCCAGAGGCGCATCATTGATGATGGATGCAGGGGTAAAGCCATCGACGAGCGCAGCCGAATAAAAATAAGGTTTGAAACTTGAGCCGGGTTGGCGCCTGGCCATGCTGGCGCGGTTGAATTTGCTCTGCGAAAAACTGAAACCACCGACTAGTGCCTTGATCGAACCATCCTCGGGATGGATGGAGACCAGCGCGGCCTGCACTTTCGGAATTTGCGCCAGTTTCCATTGCCCTTTGCTTCCGTGCACGAGGCGCACGATGTCTCCTGGCCTTAGTAACTGATGGACGCTTCTGGGGGCGGGACCTATGTGATTAGCATCGATGTACGGACGCGCCCAGCGCATTGCGGCCATCTGCAATTTCACCTTGTGCGCGTGCTTGAGATAGACCGTAACGGTTTCGTTCATTACCTTGGTGACAATACCTGGCTGCATATTGGCGGCGGTGTGGTAGCCAGATAAAAGCGCGTCGAGTTTTCCACCATAGAACGGATGAGGAAGTGCCAGGTGTGCTTCTGGACCTCGCCAGCCGTGGCGATGGTCGTAGGCAACCAGGTTTTTGCGCAAGGCATGGACGGCATCGAGCTGAAGCCTGCTGTCAATGGTGGTCTTGACCACATAGCCTTTGCTCAGCGCATCGTCACCAAAGCGCTGGATAATATCCTGGCGCACCATTTCGGCCAGGTAAGGTGCTTTGACCTGGATGGGTTGTTCATGGGGTGAGGCATCGTCGGGAGTAGCGATAGCTCGTTGGTATTGGCTTTGGTTGATATAGCGATGCTCAAGCATTTGCCCCAGCACCCAATTGCGGCGTACCAGTAGATGCCTGGGGTTGCTGATGGGATTGATCGCCGAGGGTAACTGGAACGAGGCGGCAATGGCTGCGCATTGCGCGATGCTCAGTTGTTTGAGTTTTTTGCCGTAATAGTAGTTAGCTGCGGCAGCCACGCCATAGGCACGATGGCCTAGAAACATTTTGTTAAGGTACAGCTCAAGAATCTGGTCCTTGCTGAGTTCTTTTTCGATGCGCATGGCGGTGAACATTTCGATCAGTTTGCGCGAATAGAGTTTCTGTGGACTAAGAAATATTTTGCGTGCCAGCTGCTGGGTGATGGTGGAACCACCTTGCACTTTTTTGCCGCCAGCCAGAATAACGTGCCAGGCAGCGCGTAGCACGCTGTACAAGTCCACGCCCGGATGGTGGTAAAAATCGGCATCTTCAGCGGAGAGCACGGCGTGTTTGAGCACGGAGGGGACTTGCGCGATACTGACAGGGATGCGGCGATCCTTACCGAAAATGGCGATCAATTTGCCACCTGCGCTGAGCACGCGCAGTGGTACCTGCATGTGATAATCTTTCAGCGCAGCAACGGAAGGCAGGCTTGGGGCGAGCAACCAGTAGGTGCTGCCCACAGCCAGTGTGGCCAGCAAAAGCACGGAAAAAATTAAGGCGAGCAACCAGCGCAGAAGACGTTTCAAGGCTGAAATCGGTGAAGACAGAGTGCTATCCCTTGGGGCGAAATAGACACAGGAGTATAAGTGCAAGTCGTGTTGCTGGGAATGTGTAAGCCATAATGCAAAAACTCCGAAAACAGTATTCCACTCATTGCGACGACCTTGATTTTTAGTTTTAATGGACTTGCCGGGATGCCAGTGCCTTGGGTTCGCGAGGTCGGGACTTTAGCAGAGTGCAGGGCCAACAGGCGAGGGAGGCGACATCGTGGGTTTGTTTACACCAAAAAAACCAGCACTGATTGGAGTTGATATCAGTTCAACACAGGTTCGCTTGCTGCAACTTGGCCAGTCCGGCAGGGGGTATCGTGTGGAGCACTACGCAACGGAAGTGTTGCCAGCGCACGCTGTGGTTGAAAAGAAAATTATCGAGGTTGATCTGGTTGGTGAAGCAATCGCTCGCGCGCTCGCGCGCTCGGGCAGCCGACTCAAGAATGCGGCTGCGGCTGTGGCTGGTTCTGCAGTGATCACTCGCACGATTCCCATGCCTATTGAGCTCTCTGGCGAAGAGCTGGAAGACCAGATTCAGGTTGAGGCTGAGCAGTACATTCCCTATCCCATCGATGAAGTAAGCCTTGACTACGAAATACTCGGACCTTCGCCAGACAATCCCGAGATCAACGAGATTCTGCTTGCTGCCTCACGAACCGAGAACGTGGATATCTGTGTGGCTGCACTGGGACTTGGTGGGCTTGTCGCGAAGGTGATTGACGTAGAAGGTTTTGCGGTGGAGAATGCCTGCGGCCTTATCACGGAGCAGATTGATACGAGTGGCGATGCACTGATGGCAGTGATTAATATTGGTGCTGCCATGACCACATTGTCGGTGCTACGTAACCGGCACACCATCTATTCGCGCGAACAGTCCTTTAGGGGGCAGCAGTTCACGGAAGAAATGATGCGTGTTGACCCGCTTTCTTCCGAAGAAGCCGAACACGCCATTTTGCAGCAAGGCTTGCCTGAAACCCATACAGCGGAAACGCTTACACCATTTAAGGATTCACTGGTACAACAGGTTAGTCGCCTGATCGAGTTTTTCTATAGCGGTAGCGGATACAGCAAGATTAGCCAGGTAGTTTTGAGCGGTGATTATGCTTCGATCGAAGGCATTGACACTATGCTTGAGGAACAGCTGGGAGTGCGCTGTGTGGTGGCCAATCCGCTGGTGCATATGAACTTGCCTGCACACCAGAAGGAAAGCCTGATCCGTGATGCATCGGCACTGATGGTGGTGACCGGACTGGCGCTTAGGAGCTTTGACTGATGCCCCACATCAACCTGCTCCCCTGGCGCCTTGAGCGACGCAAGCAGCGTGAACGTGAGTTTTTTCTGCATTTGTTCAGTGCCTTGCTGGTAGGGGTTTTTTGCGTGATGGTCGGGTCGTTCTGCATGGACGTGCGGATGGATAACCAGGAACAACGCAACGCTTATCTGCACCTGGCACTCGTGCAAGTGGATGCAAAGATTGCCAGGATCAACCAGCTCGCTAAAGTGCGAGCACACCTGCTTGCGCGTAAGAAGATTATTGAACGATTGCAGGCCAACCGTTCGCAAATGGTCCATCTGTTCGCGGCGCTGGTCAGAACCATTCCAAGCGGTGCCCGTCTTACTGCGCTCAGACAGAACGGATATGTCATGACGCTCGAAGGTGTGGCGCACTCCAATGCCAGTGTAGCTGAGTATATGCGAAATATTGAAGCTTCGCCCTGGATGGGAAAAGTCGATCTCAGTAAAACGGAGAATACGCAAAGTGCTCCGCGTATGCCTTACAGTTTCGGTTTAACGGTGGATCTTAACAAGCCGAAAAAACACCAGGCATCTTCCGTTGCATTCAGGTCTGGCGCGCATGGGGACGGTAAATTGTGATGAAAAAACTCCTGAGCGACCTGCGTAACCTTGATACCAAAAATATCGGTGGCTGGTCAGCGTCAGTCAAGGGCTTCTTCATCGCGCTGGTTTTTATTTTTGTTGTGGTGCTCGGCTGGCAGTTGCATATCCGTAACC
>JAAXIA010000125.1 GCA_012270595.1 Rhodanobacteraceae bacterium
GGGGAAGGGTTCGCGGTGGTTGATCCACTGCCGCTCAATTTCCGTCAGCGACCGCATTTGCATTGAATCTGCCCAGAGGCCAGGTGCATGCCTGGCGTCTGGTTCTGGGAGGGTGTTTCCCTTAATCGAGACATTCCAGAGCGAGGGCCGTAGCCTCACCACCGCCGATGCACAGTGCGGCGACCCCTCGTTTCAGACTGCGGGTTTTCAGTGCGTTGATGAGCGTGACAATCAAGCGTGCACCGCTGGCACCGATGGGATGACCCAGGGCACAGGCACCGCCGTTGACATTGAGCTTTTCATGCCCAATGCCCAGGTCCTTGATGGTGGCCATGGCTACCACAGCGAAAGCTTCATTGACTTCAAATAGATCCACGTCGCCGATTTTCCAGCCAGCTTTATCCAGTACCTTTTGTATGGCACTGATTGGCGCCGTGGTGAACCATTCTGGTTTTTGCGAATGGGTGGTATGGGCCACGATGCGGGCCAGTGCGGTTACGCCACGTGCTTTGGCATCGATCTCTTCCAGCATCACCACAGCAGCAGCTCCGTCGGAGATGCTGGAGGAACTGGCGGCAGTTATGGAGCCGCTTTGCCGGTCAAAGACTGGCTTCAGCGTTGGAATTTTGTCGATGTCAGAGCGACCGGGTTGCTCGTCGGTGTCGACCATCACTTCACCTTTACGTCCCTTCAGACATACCGGTGCGATCTCGTTGCGGAAAGCCCCGTTTTGCTGCGCGGCCCGTGCACGTCGCACCGACTCGATGGCGAAGAGGTCCTGATCCTGACGGCTGAATGCGTAAGTTTTGGCACATAGTTCGCCGAACACGCCCATGGACTTACCATCATAAGGATTGGTGAGTCCATCCCAGGCCATATGGTCAACCAATTCTCCATTGCCGTAGCGTATCCCACTACGTGCCTGCAGCATATGCGGCGCGTTGGTCATGGACTCCATGCCACCGGCTACCACAATGGAGGCGGATCCAGCCATGATTTGATCGTGCCCCAGCATTACTGCCTTCATTCCCGAACCACAGACTTTGTTAACAGTGGTGCAGCTGACGCTTACGGGTAGGCCGGCTTCCAGTGACGCCTGACGGGCCGGTGCCTGACCCAGGTTTGCGGGTAACACGCAGCCCATCACTACCTCATTGACGTTGCTGCCGGGTAATCTGGCTTGCTCCAATGCAGCGCGGATAGCTGTGCCGCCGAGTTTGGGTGTGGGCAGGCCACTGAATTGACCAAGGAAAGAACCAATGGCTGTGCGCTTGGCGCCGGCAATAACAACATGGATATCAGACATGAAAACCTCCACTCAAAGCATGTTGGCTTGAGGTGGCAAAGTACAAGCGGCCAACGGTTGCTATTGCCGCCTCAAGAGGAAACAGATCGCGCCATTGTTTTTGGTTCACGGCGTTCAAGTCAACACGCGGCTGCGTTACCATGCAGATCACCTCAGTGTTGAGCGAGCGAAGTTTGTTTCGGATAAGAAGTTTGTTTCGGACAAGTGTTTCGGGCAATATTCGAGCAATAACACATAACAAGGTGTATCGCTTTCGTCTGACTTAAGCTGAACAATCCGTGGGCAGGTTTGCCTCAAGGTTTTCTCAAACTGGAGCACAGTGGTGAACAACAAAACGTCTACCGGAAGTTGGGTGGGTGCTGTGATCGTAATGGTCGCGGTGATTGTGGTCGGCAGCTGCCTGCTCTATCACGCGACGCATCGCTCGTCATCACTACCTTTTAAGCATCCTGGTCATATGTCTTCCGGTAGCACTGTGGGTCTGGCTAAAGTGGAAGAAGCGGGCAAACACAAAGCGATCCAGCATCCCATCACGCAGGCGACGGGTGCAAGCCATAGCACCACGTCTCCGCCTGACAAAGCCTGGTCTGCACCGCCCAGGCAGATTGCTGCTCATGTAGTGTCTAACTGGCAGCGCCTGACCGCCGGGAATAATGTGAGGGCACTACTGGTTCGCCATCAACTCATTGAGCGCATCGTTGCCACCGTCGATGCTTTGCCGCGCCATGTGTTGGGGCGTTCGGTGTTGCCGGTAGTTGCTCCACAGGGGCGTTTCATGGTCATCAAGGCGTATGGAGTCACCGTGATGGATCCGCGTGGCACCGCAGGCTATGCGCCGTACATACCTGCGCTGAAGGCGGTGGACAACAAGGATCTGATCAACTGGTACATCCACACCTACCCGCAGTTTCAGCAGGCGTATCGCCAGTTGGGTTATCCGAAAGCGTATTTTAACGATCGCCTGATTGCTGTGATCAACCACCTGCTGGCCACACCGGACTTGCGTAAAGCCGCTGCACTGAAAAGGGTCGGTGGCCATTACGAATATATCGACCCGACACTGGAATCACTTTCAGTGGGTCAGAAAATGTTACTGCGTAGTGGCGCTGTGAATATGGCAATCATCAAGTCCTGGCTGCGCGACTTACGTGCACGTTTGACTGGCAACTATTCACCGGCAAAGCACCCACCCTCATTGCATTAGCCTCGCGCAGCAAGTCAGTCACGCTTCCTTCCGATCCTTCCCACCCCGCTACTTCGTCGTCGCTAGAACATAAGGAGATGGAAGGGAATGAATGACATGCCTTGCCTGTTTGTGCCTACAGACGACAGCGGAGCGACACGTTAGGATAACCTTGTTGAACGTAGCTGGGTGCCGACCATGGCATGGGCAAAAGGATATGGGGCGATAAGTATCAGCTTGAGCTTTCTGCTCGGGGTGGTGTGTGTACAGTGG
>JAAXIA010000117.1 GCA_012270595.1 Rhodanobacteraceae bacterium
GGCGTCATTGTGCACTATGGCGGACAAACTCCACTCAAGCTTGCCCGCGCACTGGAAGAAGCTGGGGTGCCGATTATCGGTACCTCGCCCGACTCCATCGATCTGGCCGAAGATCGCGAACGTTTCCAGCAGATGATTCACAAACTTGGTTTACGTCAGCCTCCCAATCGCACCGCACGCGATACCAATCAGGCGCTGGTGCTGGCCCGTGAGATTGGTTATCCGCTTGTCGTGCGTCCAAGCTATGTGTTAGGTGGTCGTGCCATGGAAGTGGTGTATGACGAAGCCGATCTTGCCTGCTACATGAGCGAAGCGGTGAAGGTCTCTAACGATACCCCCGTACTTCTTGATCGCTTTCTTGATCATGCTGTTGAAGTCGATGTCGATGTCATCGCCGACCAGGTGGGCGAGGTACTGATCGGCGGCATTATGGAACACATCGAAGAAGCCGGCGTCCACTCCGGTGACTCCTCCTGCTCCTTGCCACCCTACTCACTGAGCATTGCGGTGCAAGATGATCTGCGCCATCAATCCGCCTTGATCGCCAGAGAGTTGAACGTCGTGGGTTTGATGAATATCCAGTTTGCCGTTCAGGAAAACACCGTATACATCCTTGAAGTCAATCCACGGGCCTCTCGCACCGTACCTTTCGTTTCCAAGGCAACCGGCAGGAATCTGGCCAAGATTGCCGCGCGCGTCATGGCCGGAAAAACCCTAAGTCAACAGGGCGTGAGTGGCGAAGTGATTCCTTCCTACTACGCGGTCAAGGAAGCGGTTTTCCCATTCCTGAAATTCCAGAATGTCGATCCCATCTTGGGTCCTGAGATGCGTTCTACCGGCGAAGTCATGGGCATTGGCCGCAGTTTTGGCGCCGCTTTTGCGCACGGGCACGATGCTGCCGGCATCAGCGTGCCGAAGCAAGGCAAGGTATTCGTCTCGGTACGCGACAGCGACAAGAAACATCTTTTGCCACTGGCGCGGGATATACTGGCGCGTGGCTTTAGCCTGGTTGCCACCGCGGGTACCGCCATCTACCTTGGCGATCATGGCGTGGTTTGCGAGCGGGTTAACAAAGTGTTTGAAGGTCAGCCGCACATTGTCGATTTGATAAAAAACGGCGATATCACATATATTGTCAACACCACCGAAGGCAAGCAAACCATCGCCGATTCGTTTTCTATCCGGCGTCAGGCTCTGCAACATCGGGTGACTTATTCAACGACCATTTCCGGTGCGCGGGCGCTGATCCATGCGCTCGATTTTCACGATAGCGAGGAAGTGAACAGTCTGCAAAAACTGCATAAGGAGCTAAACGCATGAGCCGTGCGCCCCTGACCAAGGCCGGATCGGAGCGTCTACGAGCGGAACTTGCCCGTCTCAAAACGGTTGAGCGTGCGCGTATTATCGAAGCCATCGCTGAAGCGCGCGCACACGGCGACCTCAAGGAAAACGCCGAGTACCACGCCGCACGCGAGCAGCACAGCTTCAACGAAGGGCGTATTGCCGAACTTGAAGCGGGGTTGTCCATGGCACAAGTCATCGACGTTGCCCGCCTCAATGTGGGCAACAAGATCGTTTTTGGTGCCATCGTCGAGATTGAAGACGAAGACACTGGCGTCGCCGTTACCTACCAGATTGTTGGTGATCTCGAAGCCGATATCAGCAAGGGGCTACTTGCCGTGTCATCGCCCATTGCACGTGCGCTTATTGGTAAAAGTGAAGACGATAGTTTTGAGTTCACCGCACCCGGCGGCGTAAAACGCTATCAGATCATCGGAGTGCGCTACCAGTAGGATGACTGGGCAACCTGGTAACGTTTACCGCCCTGCAAAGCCCAGGTTCATTTGACCAGCCTTATGCGTGGCGCTTTGGCCTTGCAGAAAAATCCGGTGCAACAAGGCAGGTGCCGATCACTTCTCCCTTGAGTGCAGGGGGTGGGGTATTTTATGCGAAAGGTTATATACTTGGCCTGAGCCAGGATACATTTACTTGCGTCTTTAGCCGGGGTACATTGTTCGTTGTACACTTGCCAAGGCGTGCCCTCAAGGGGTAGGGGCGTGATGGATCCTCCAATTGTGTGAGTATGCGAACTTGAGCATGTTTGAACAGGACCTGTCTGCTGTTCGTCGGCTTGATCTGCCACTGCTTGGTCGCCGGCTGGGCGAGTGCGGTGGCGGTCAATGTGGTTTTACCCTTGTTGATCTCATGGTGGTCCTGGCGGTAGTTGCAGTGCTGGCCAGCATTGGTGTGCCGACTTTTCGCCGGTTGATACTTTCTAACCGGTTAACGACCACGGCGAACGCAATGGTCGTCACACTTGATATGGCCCGTATGGAGGCGATTAAGCGGGGTGGCGGAGTGCAGTTTTGTGGCAGCGACCATGCTCATGATGGCGGCGCGCTTGATCGAGCCTTTGCTCAAGCCTGTACAGAGAATGGGCGTTCCCAGCTAGGGGCTGTGTACAGAGCGGTACCCACCATCACTCCTCCCGGGTTCACCACCCCTCTTGTCGCGCCTCCCATCACAGAGCAGGGCCATCGTCTTCTCAATAACGGCACGATGCACGCCGTGCGGTTTAATGCACAGGGTCTGGGGTCTCGCCCTGGAGTGAACGAGGTCCAGGTGCTCATCACGGTTGCTGACCTTTGCTTTGATAGTGCTCATCATCGGGAGATTCAAATTGTCAATGGTTCGCTGATTCATGTGGTTACACCCAACCATGCGAGTTTGTGCCATCATGCCTAGCCGCCGATCCCCGCCGCCATCGCTTTGCTCTTACCGGAGCCAGGTCGGGGTGGGTCTTGTTGAAGTGTTGATTGCGGTGCTGGTGTTGTCGGTTGGCTTTCTTGCGGTCGCGGCATTGCAAACGAAATCCCTCGCCAGAAACAACGCCGCCATGGCGCGCAGCATGGCTACAGAGTTAGGTTATTCCATTCTTGATCGCATGCGTATAGACCGCAATGGGGTAAAACATGGTGATTACAACACCACGCTCCAGGCTGATGGCTGTAAACCTCCCGCGCAGGGTGAACCTCTCGCGCAGCAGGCATTGCAGGCGTGGTGCAGGGATTTACATGATGAAATAGGCGTGACCGCCATCGGCACGGTGGATTGCCGCACGCATACGGCAAACTGTTGGGTCGCTATCAGCTATCAGCGCCACGTGAGGGAGCCGGTTGCTGGCCAAAATAGCAGGGATACCATCACAGTAGAGGCCATGCTGTGAATAATCATCTGCCTACCTTACGCTGTCACATGCACCAGGGTTTTACCTTGGTGGAGATGATGGTGGCCTTGCTTCTCGGCTTTATTGTGATCGCCGGTGCTGTCAGCATCTTTTTGGGCAACCAGCGTGTTTACCATACCAATGCAGCGCTTGCTGAAGTGCAGGATAATGCGCGCATCGCCTTTGAAATGATGGCGCACGATATTCGCCAGGCCGGTCTGACCGGTTGCGTCAGTACGCCTCCTTTGCGCGTAGCTGATGTGCTCAATAACGGTCCCGCGGCTGCGCGATCGCAGCGTGTCTGGTGGGGCGACTGGGTGAACAGTTTACATGGCTATAGTCAAGCACAGTATCCGCCGGATCCGGCTTTGCGCAGCACCGGCGATCATCGGCAGACTCAGGGCACGGATTCCCTGCAACTGATGTCTGCCGCCGATGCAGCGGTAAGCGTTAACGGTGATGTAGTCAATGGCCGCATTCCTGTTAACGGGAATAGGGCTCATCTGCACCAGGGTGATGTGGTGTTGATCTGTGATCCGGACCACGTAGCTTTGCTGCAGCTTTCCCAGGTTGGCAATGGCATGCTTGGTTACAATGCGGGTACTGACCCATCTCCGGGTAATTGTTCACTCGGTCTGGGTTATCCGACCAATTGTGGCGATGCCCAGGGCAAAAGCTATACCTTCGGAAGTAATGCGCAACTAGCCAGACTTTCAGTGGTGGATTGGTACATATGTGCCACCGCCGGAGGGGATAATGCGCTCTGCCGCAAAAACGTGCAGTACCGTCATGATCGTGCTCAGCTGGTTACACAGGAAATGGTCCCGCATGTTCGTGGCATGAAGATTCATTACCATAGGCGTGGCCAGGGAAACTTTGTATCGGCAGGCGACATACGTGACAATTGGTCGAAGGTGGACGCTGTTCGGGTAACTCTGGCCCTGACAAATGACAACCGTAGCAGCTTGAGAATGAACAAAGTGATTAGCTTCACTACCTACGTACGCAACCGTGAGGCAAGGCGGTGAACGCGCTGCTACCCCCCTCCAGCAGCAGCGCTTACCAGGTAGCCCCAGTAAAATGGCAAAACCGAAGCGCGGCTCTGCGGCACGACATCTCGCCCTCTTCGTGTCAACGAGGAGTCGCCTTGCTGGTGGCCTTGTTTCTACTGGTGGTCATTGCCCTGATAGGGCTTGCCGCCATCCACAGCACCGTTATAGAACAACATACGGCAGCCAACCAGTATGATCGCGAACTAGCCTTTCAGAGTGCCGAAGCGGCACTGGTGGTGGCGCAGAACGCCGTTGTCAACGCCCCGGGGCAGCCCTTGCGTGGTGTGCGCGATTGTAGGGTGGGTGGGGTGGTCTGCGTGGCGGATCCCTTCCTTGACCCAAATATGAATGGTTACATTCATACTGTTCCTGATGACGACACGGGTTTCAATGGAAACCAGCTGGGTGCCCACCAAAACCTGCAATATGTGATTGACGATTTGGGTATATGGACCGTTTACGATCAGGTCAATGGCTCCAACCACCAGGCCGATGCCAATCAATACGGACCAGATAGTTCCTTAAGCAGGGCGCATTATTATCGTATTACCGCCCGTAGCGGCAATTTACAGTCAGGAGATCGTGCCGTGGTGACCCTGCAGGCGATCGTCAGAAAGTAGTCCTTAGAATTTTTTTTAACGAGAAGCGGACTGGCTATGCACATCTATCTTGATTCACCAGCCAACCCTACCTGCACTATCAGGCGATGGCGGTTTGCTGCCATTGCTTTAGGTATGGTGGCCGCGCTTTTTGCTTTTTCTGCGGTAGCCTCCAGTACAGCAACTTACGACACGGTTCCTGTGGCGCATGCGCCCATTAGCGCCAGCAGCACAGTGCCGCCGAATATCATGCTGGTGCTGGATGATTCGGGATCCATGCTTTGGGACTACATGCCGGACTGGAAATATCTGGCGAGCAGAGATGAGAACGACGTCATCAACGCCAATGACAACGGGCTTTACTACAATCCTGCTATTACCTATTTATCGCCACCCCGTGCGGATAGTACGGCGGGCAGGCCACATCGCTATAAAAATCAGACCGATATAACCCACGTGCCCAACGACGGGTTCGCCGCAGATGTAGGCCATACCCTGGATTACTCAACACCGCTACACGAGGAAGATTTAACCAGCTACTTAGGAGAAGACAATTACCAAAGTCAGCATCTTGATTTTTCTGTAGAAATTAGAGCAATGGATCCTGATGGTCCTAAGGCTAAACACCCCGTGCATGGTTGCAACAAGTGGAAAAGTCCTAAAGTTTGCCATTATTTTCAATATGCAACCGGCCCGGTCTTTCATTCCAAAATCCACTATGTGGCTTCTCCGGCGCAAGGTTGTATGGACCTTAACGCATCGACCACGCCTACTTGCGTCACTGCCAGTACCATGGGAAACGGCACCAACGGTGCGCCAGCGGGTGTGACTGTGGGGCAGAACATCGCCAACTGGTTCGCCTATTATCACACCCGCCTGTTGACAGCCAAAAGCAGTATGATGCTGGCTTTTGCGCATATGGATAAAGCTTATCGCTTTGGTTATATCTCTATCGGAACATACCCAAGCAGCACAGTAGGCTTGGCTCCCTTTGGTGATGGCATTGGTGGCAGCCGGAAGGACGAGTTCTGGAAATGGATAGCCAATATGGCGACAGGAAACCAGGGTACGCCACTGCGTGGAGCACTTAACTTTGTTGGCCAGTTCTATATGGGAGATGCCCCATGGAAAACCATGTCGTCCGACCCCGACGTGGCCAAAAAGCACAGCGAAAAGATGCTCACCTGTCGTCAGTCCTACGTGATTTTAACCACAGATGGTTTCTGGCAGGGAGATTCCCCGCTTAGAAGTGGCGATAACGAGGATGGAAGCGAAGGCCCAACCATTAAGGGGCCTAATGGCCAAAGCTATACCTACCATCCGCGCCCTCCTTACAGTGACCCCTATAGCGATACCCTGGCCGATGTGGCGATGAAGTACTGGAAGACGGATCTTCGTCCCGGAATGGCCAATGAAGTACCAACCAGCGTGGCTGATCCAGCATTCTGGCAACACATGGTCACCTTTACTATTGGGTTTGGTTTTACTCCACACGATGCAGCGGATAAACCCATTCCCATGGATCAGGTTTTTTCCTGGGCCAGAGGTGAAACCGGTGCCATCAAGAACTTCAGGTGGCCAAAACCTGCCAAAAACAGTATCAATAACATTGCTGACCTGGCGCATGCCGCGGTTAATGGCCATGGTGGTTTTTATTCTGCCAGCAATCCGGAAAAAATCGCCGCTTCCCTGCGTGGCGTGATGGGGCATATTGCGCAACGGCAAGGTTCAGAAAGCAGTCTTGCCACCAATTCGACCAAACTAAAAAAAGGGGCGCTTGCCTACGAGGCTAGTTATGTCACTGCAGGTTGGGCCGGTGATCTCAGGGCACTGGTACTTTCAAGCGATGGCACCATCACTGACACTGTATTCTGGTCGGCGGCAAAAGCCTTGCCTGCGTCAGACAAGCGGCACATCTACACCTACAATCCGGCGAGTGGTTTGGGATGGGTGGTGTTTAAAAACCCCGGTGTGCTATCACCAGCGCAACAGATAACTTTGGGTGCTGATGTCAGCAGCCGACAAAAAGTCATCAACTACCTGCGTGGTGATCACCGCTTTGAACAGGGCAAGTCAGGCGGTATTTTCCGCCGTCGTAGCAGTGCGCTTGGCGATATGGTGCATTCACAACCCACGTATGTTGGCGCACCCAGCCAGGGCCGCTTCACGGGAAGATCGTTTCCAGGAGCCGGGCGTTTCGATGCGTACGCGGTTGCTCATGAGGATCGCCAGCCAATCATCTACCTGGCGGCTAATGACGGCATGCTGCACGGTTTTTCCGCCACAAATGGCAAGGAAGTATTTGCCTATATCCCCGCAGCGGTCATCACTCATGGCAGCGGTAGCAGGGGCAGCACAGACATACACCAAGGCCACTACGTGGGCCTGAGTGCCTTGGCCAGTCCGGACTATGGTTTGCGTCAGTTACCGCATGAGTATTTCAACGACGGTGAACTTACCGTAGCAGATGCCTACGTTAACAACGACTGGCGTACCATCCTGGTGGGCACTACCGGGCAGGGCCTGGCCAGGGCGGTGTATGCGCTGGATGTGACTGAGCCAGAACAGGTCAAGTTTCTATGGGAACGCTCAGCGGATGATGGCAAAGCCAATAGCGACTACATCGGTCAAATGACCGGTAAGCCAGTGGTTGCCCAGGTGGGAGATGGCCAATGGGCGGTATTGGTGGGCAATGGCTACAATAGCAAGCAAGGGGTCTCGGCCTTGCTTCAGTTCGATCTTGTCGATGGCACGCTAAGCGTGCACAGAACAGGCGATATCAGTACGGGCAATGGACTGGCTGCTCCGGCAGTATGGATAGATGACCTGGAAAGTGGCATCAGTACCATCGCCTATGCCGGTGACCTGCATGGCCAGTTGTGGTCCTTCCGCCTAAGCCACAAGCAGGCAGGTGTATATCAGGCCGACCCTGCGACGGACGGCAAAAAACTGTTCACGACGGCGGATAATCATAACCGCCCACAGCCCATTACAGCAAAAATGTTGGCTGGGCAAGATACGGCAGG
>JAAXIA010000086.1 GCA_012270595.1 Rhodanobacteraceae bacterium
GTCCAGAGTGACCTGAACCATCTCGGCAGGTTCGTTGTAACAGGCAAGGTGGATAGAGACGAAGGGTTGCTTTTCGGGGGGCAGTGACTTTACAGTTCGGGCCAGGCGCTTCCAGCGTTTGCGCCACAGTACTTCGGTGAACTCAAAGCCATTGATGAGCAAAATGGCCAGGATGGCCAGCTGGGCTGGGAACAGCAACACCAGCATGGTCCAGTCAATCCAGGAGAGGTAGAAGTTGAACGGCAGTGTTGCTGACCACACGATCAGTGTGCATGCCAACTGGATCAGACCGCAAAAGAAGAAGCGTCCGGCTAGCTTGAAGCTGCTGAAGCACCGCGCGAACCACAACATGGGCAGCAGCGCCAGCAGGCTGGCTGCTATGGCCTTCCATGGCCAGGAAGCATCTTCGATGACCGGTCCGGTGAGTGGAAATTTGGGTTGGCGGTCAGCGTTGAACATGCCCCAGTAGGCTTCAGTGCGACCCGAGAGTTTTTCTTTCCAAGGCTGATCGAAGGCTTCCATCACGTAGTAGTCGATGTGATCCCGCTTGGCCGCGTTAAACCACTGACGCAGAAAAATTGCTTCATTGGATACGGATGGCTTGGCATATTCATTGCGGTTACCGTTGGATGGCCAGCCGATTTCGCCCACCACGATGGGTTTGTAGGGATAAAGCTGGCGCAGATGCTGGTAACTTCCCAAGGCAGCTTTGATAGCCGCCTTACGCGGTATCCCGTTCCAGTAAGGGAACAAGTGTACGGTGACGAAATCTACGTGCTGTACCAGTTCTGGATAGGTTTCCCAGATATAGTCTGGTTCAGCAACCGATACTGGTTGCCGGATGGCTGCGCGAACCTGGTCCACGTAGGCCATTAACTTTTCCGGTGGAATATTGTTGCGAAACAGGACCTCGTTGCCTACGATGACCCGCGTGACCGTTTGGGGATAACGTCGCGCCATGGCGATGAGTGCCTCGATTTCTTTCTCGTTGTTCGCCAGGCGGGTATCTATCCAGGCACCGGCCATCACCTTGAGCTTTTCTTTGTGCGCCAAGCGGATGACCTGCGGGTTTTGTAGCATGGAATAGATACGGATGTTGTCGCTATATTTGTGCAGCAGATGCAGATCACTGGCGATCTGTTTGTCGCTTGGGAATTTGTTGCGCAGTGGACTTTGGTAGCGTTGGAACAGTGAGGCAGCAAAACCCTTGATCGGTCCGTGCCAATTTTCTGGGCCGTGGGGGCGATTACTCCAGAACCACAGCCCAATATTCAAGGCAGCCACGAGCAGCGTCAACAAAACGGCGGCAAGCCATGGATGTTCACGAGCAGGTGGACGACGACGATGGTGCATGCGCTTGTTGTTCAAGTTGAACCCGTAGTTTAGCCGCGAGAGGGCAAAAATGCGGGGAGCTTAAGCAATGCAGTCATGAATCTTGAATACATCCGGTTTCCGGTGGATATGTTCTCACGGGTGGGTGCGCATACTAGCACGCACCGATGGTGATCAGTTGCTTTTTTTCATCAGGTAAAGTACCATGCGCGCGGTTTTTCATTCGACAATAGGATATTCATGAATAGCAAGTATTTGATCGGAAAAGTGGTCACAGCCCTACTGATGTGGTTGCTGACTTGCCAGTATGCCTTGGCGACGTATCAGGTCTACTTTATGAACAATACACATCAGGCGATAAAGATCGTTGATGATTGTAGCGCGTTTCTTTCCGGGGCATGCCAGGATAAAAATCCGCAAGGATCTCTCAAGGCTTATCAGCGCAAGCAAACTTTCACAATTAATTATGACGAAAAAATAAAGCATGGAAAAAGCTATGTGGCAAAAACAGTCATAAACTTTTCCGACCACACTGTTGCCGTCATTAGCGCTACGGTGAAAGGGGACCTTATTGGCTCTCATTTGACGCAGGTGTCTTTTGCCGTGAATGGTGAAAACTACACATTGCTTGATGATAAAAATTCCTCACATAAGGTTTTGCCAGACCGGTTGGTCGGGCATACCTTCACGACGGCAAAGGGAAATACCTATACCTTATATGTGGATGCCCAGAAAGATCATGATACAACCCAGGGCATTGATAGCTTGTATTTTACCCTTCACGAGAAACATGCTGTTTTGAAACCCCGGGCCATAGCCAGTCAATTGGGTATGATTACCTATAATATCCAGGCGTTCCCGAACTACATAGGAATAGCTCTCGACCTTAACAAGATGAATTCGCGTGTCAACTACCTGGTTCACTCCGATTATTTGAAAAACACTGATGTAGTCATGTTTGAGGAGGCCTGGGATCATGATATTCGGAAAGTGATTATTAATGGGCTTAAGTCTATTTATCCTTACTTTGTGGATCCGGTGCCTGAGAATGATCATCTCAAGCCATTAAATAGCGGTCTTCTTGTGCTCAGTCGTTACCCGATTACACGGCATGCGTTTATAGACTACCAGGATTACCAGACTCTGGTGAGTTGGGACAACTATTCAAACAAGGGGGCTTTGTATTTCAAGGTTAATAAGCTTGGACAAGATTACAATATCATCGTTACCCATGTTCAGGCAGGTGGTGATTCCGCAAAAGTAAATGCCCAGGCATTGAAGCTGAGAAGGCAGGAGTTTTTGCTTATTAAAGAGCATTTGATTGATGGTCTTGGATTATCAAAAGAACAACCACTTATTATTGCAGGTGACCTGAATACAGATTATTATGATAAAAGTGATTACGGGTTTTTGCAGAAAACTCTCAATCTTGGTCGTATGGGCATGACCAATAGCGTTTATGCGGAGCCTCTATACTCTTCTGATGATGAGCTGAATCTCATGAAAGAGAGGACTACAAGTGGTGGGTCTGTACTCGATTACATCAGTCCAGTTCTGGGATTCAAACAACCTTTCAGTGTCAAGCGGCAAATAACGCCGGTCAGAGCAGTTGACTCGAACCGGATGTACCAGCGATCAAAGGATATAAAAATCTACCACTATGGCAATATAGAAACCTCCGACCACTTTATGGTTCAGTCGGTGTTTTATTATTAAAAGAAAATCGCTTTACCTGCTTCTTCTGTAGCGGTGAGCGGGCATTGGACGATTGTCTGACTTGGTTGCACAAGCGTCTCTGCATGTTTGGAAGTGGCGTTTGGTCGGAGCGACGCCTGGGCGTTGAAAACAAGCATCTTTCATCGGCCAGGCGTCATTGACTGGTGTGGTAAAGGCTGACTCTTCTTTACCTGAGCATCCAGGCGTCTTGCAACTTGCCGGTTGTCGGCCAATGATATGTTCTGGCAATGGCATAGATAAGGCTTTGGGCTAAATTTCTGCCGTTATCTGAGTTGGTCATGACGACAGCACCCTGGCCGGTCTTTGGAAAGCCTACTAACCAGCCTTGATAACCAGGGCTTTGCCCGAGTTTCATGAAATGAAACTGCTTGCCTTGTCCGCCAAGAGCGAAACCAAGACCATAGGGCGTATGGCTTTCTTTTTCCAGCGCAAACCTGGCCATGGTAGGGCTGATGGCTTCGTGCTTTTTACCCTGGTCTGCCTTTATGACGGACAGTACGAATTTCGCTAGGTCCCCCGGTGTGCTCCATAAGCCTGCTGCCGCATACTCGGGCATAATGCGCCATTTATAGGGAAAAGGGTGACCATCAGCATTGGTGGCGAACGCCACATTTTTTCCGAGACGCTCTGGCAACGGTTGACCATAGTAGCTGTGATGCATCTTTAATGGCATGAAGATGTATTTTTGGGTGGTTTGAACAAAGGATAATGGGGTATAAGAGTTAATAGCGAAACGCAGGACCTCGTAAGCTCCGCTTGAGTAGTGATACCGTGTCCCTGGCTGGTAAAGTATTTGTGTGGGTGGATTATTGGCCGGACGCATGCCACGTAGGGTTTGCACAAGGGTGGGAAGTTTCTGGCCTGGCACGTAACCCCGGTAAGTACCGACGCTTAATCCTGACGACATGTCGAGCAATTGTCTTAAGGTTATTTTATGATGCTTGAATCGGTCAGTTTTTGCAATGCGCAAGCTGTTTAGTAGAGGGTTGACGGCAGTATCCAGATTAATAATGCCGCGATCAATCAAACTCATGGTTGTTGCAGCCGCTACCGATTTTGACATGGAACCTGCCTGAAACAGGGTGTTGGTATCAACTTTCTGGTTATGATCAGGTTTCGTATAGCCCACTGCATCGATCCAGGAAAGCTTGTTGTTTTGAATGACGGCAAAGCTTATGGCCGGAACCTTGAAATAGGCCATGGCTTTTGTCAGTGACATCATTTTTTTTTGCTGACCTGCCTTGATAAGTATATGTTCAAGTACGTAGTCCTGTTTTTCCCCCAAGCTGGTTTTTTTATGGCAGGAACAGTTGAGAAAGGCTATGGAAATGGCTGTGGTCGTTACTAGAAAATACTTGACAGTACGCATGCTAGCCTCCTTTGTTAAGGCAACGGGCTGGCAGGGATTTTAGTAGAAATCCTTCCCAGAAGGTACCTTGAAACCTTGAAAGATGATGATCTTGAAATTCCCTGCGCTATCAGTGGAAGTTGTGCTGAAACAAGGGGGAAACATTGTAATTTCCCCTTTCACACTGGTTTGTGGACGAGCTTTTCAGTGTTTTCCTGCTACTGGTAATCCGGATTAAAAAACCGGCCATGGGCCAATAGCGAAGCGGGTCAAGTTTACCAGTCCATAATGATAGTGCCATGGTGTCCCATGGCTTTATTAGCGCCGTTTCGTACAATGGGCATGCTATCGCCTTATTTGAGCGTCGATCCATGACATTGGTTTCTTCCATGACCAGGCCGGAATGGTCCGTGTGGCAGTCTCGTGCCGTAGAGGCTCCAGCGGTGCTATCTGAGGTGCTGATGCTGTGCCAGAGCTGCGCGGTTGATCCTTCCGAGTGCGCGGATGTACTGGATTTGCTGATTATGCTTGGCTGCGATGCGCAGACTCAGGCGGCGGCCTTATGGTTTGCGTTGGCCCAGGTAGAACCGGCGCATTGGGAGGCCGCGTCTGCTACCTTGCCGGCCGAGCTGCGCCGCCTGGTAGAAGGTCAACAGGCAGCGGAGCAGGTGTGGACGCTACATGCGCAGCGCACCGTCGGTAGCGCTACGGAAGGTCTACGGCGACTGCTGCTTGCTGTTATCCGTGATGTGCGTGTGGTTTGTGTGTTGCTGGCGCGTCAGTTGGCGAAAATGCGTGCAGCGTCAACAATGGCCGGCGATGATGAGCGACGGGCGCTGGCGTGGCTTACTGCGAACATTCATGCTCCACTGGCCAACCGCTTGGGGATTTGGCAATTGAAGTGGGAATTGGAAGACCTAGCTTTTTGCTATCTGCAACCGGACAGGTATCGGCGCATCGCGACTTTGCTGGACGAGCGCCGCGTTGATCGGGAAAAATTTATTCGGCAATCGCTGGATGAGCTTAGCCGTGGATTGGTGGTGGCGGACATCCGCGCTGAACTGGCGGGGCGTCCCAAACACATCTATTCCATCTGGAAAAAGATGCAGAAAAAAGGGCTGGAGTTCAGCGATTTGTATGACATCCGTGCGGTACGGGTGCTGGTGGATAACGTGGCCGACTGTTACGCTGCGCTGGGAGTAGTGCATGGCTTGTGGCTACCCTTGCCAGGCGAGTTTGACGACTATCTGGCCCGTCCGAAGGGCAATGGTTACCGTTCGTTGCATACGGCGGTGATTGGTCCGCAAGGTAAA
>JAAXIA010000177.1 GCA_012270595.1 Rhodanobacteraceae bacterium
AGGATCATTGGTGATCCGGATCCACCTGCAGGTTTGCTCAATACGCTGACGGCATGCGGCGCACGTAGCGAGCTTGCGGGGCGTGATTTCATCGTGCAGCGACAGCGCTGTGGTTGGCGTTGGCATCACGCCGATGGCACAGTACTGGAGCTGCCCGATCCGGCCATGGCCGGATCAGTGCAATATGCCAATGGTGCAACGGCTATTGCCGCCTTGCATGCCCTACGTACAAACGACAAGCCAGTATTTACTAAAGGTGCGCTGGCTGCTACTGCGTCAGCAGGTCTGCGCCACGCGCGGGTGCCAGCACGCTTGCAGTCGCTGGGTGGCGATCCAGAACTTATTGTGGATGTGGCGCATAATCCCCAAGCGGCCCAGGCGCTGGTGAGCTGGCTAATGGCACAGCCTGCCGCTCCAGTGCATGCGGTGTACGGTGCGCTGGACGACAAGAATGTGGCTGGCGTTCTTGGCATACTGGGTCCGCACGTGAGGCATTGGCATCTGGCCGGACTGGACGGTGAATCACTACGTGGCCTGGCAGCAACAACACTGGTCATGCAGGCGCAGAAAGTGCTGCCGCGTGCAGTATTGACCAGCTATGTCGATGTGTCCACTGCCTTGGATGCAGCTCGTGCCGCTGCTCAACCTGGTCATCGAATTCTGGCTTTCGGTTCGTTTTTTCTTGTGAGCGCGGTACTCAGGTCAAAAAATACCTGGAATGATGATGGCGTATGCTAAAGCAATGGCAGCCGGCTTGAGAAGGTTGTGCTGTTAACTGTAACTTTGGCTCTGGGGTCCTGAGCGTGAATAAATCAATAAACCTATCCTTTCCAGATGGTTTTCTGGATCAAATGATCTGTGGTAACGCCATTGACCTTATGCGACAGATACCCGATGGGGCAGTTGATCTGGTTGTAACCTCACCGCCTTATAATATTAAAAACTCTACGGGAAATGGTATGAAAGATGGCCGTGGAGGAAAATGGCGAAGAGCAGCTTTGGTTCATGGTTATTCCCATCATCAGGATAATATGCCGCATGAGGCCTATGTGGCCTGGCAACGGGATTGTCTGGCTGAAATGTTGCGCATCATTCCTGGGCATGGCGCAATCTTTTACAACCATAAATGGCGTGTTCAAGCTGGTTTATTGCAGGATAGACACGATATTGTGTCTGGTTTTCCGGTGCGGCAGATTATTATCTGGAAGCGAAAGGGTGGAATTAATTTTAATCCTGGATATTTTCTGCCTACCTATGAGGTTATTTATTTAATCGCCAAACCCCAATTCAAGCTGGTAAAAAAAGCCAATGCCCATGGCGATTTATGGGAATTTGGGCAGGAGGCACACAACCCCCATCCGGCACCTTTCCCATTGGCATTAATTGAAAGAATCATTGCATCGACCACGGCCAGGATCGTACTTGACCCGTTCATGGGTTCAGGCACTACGGCGCTTGCCGCAAAAAATCTAAACCGGCATTTTATTGGTATGGATCTATCACCAGAATACTGCCAGATGGCTACCCAGCGGTTACTCGATCCGGCATGCTTTAAAAGGTCAGGAAAGCCAACAAGGCAACATGAACTTTTCGAACCTGTGGTTTTGCCATGAAAGTTTATTCCAAGGAAAGTTTGATCGAAGCGCTGAAAGCTATTAGAGAAAGGGGCTGGATTGAAACACAACGCAAGAATAACAATGGTGCTGTGGGTCATACGCTTGAGGATTTACTGGGTATAAAAGAAAACAACCTGCCGTTACCCAATGCTGCCGAATGGGAGATCAAGGCTCAGAAAAAACATAGTACCGCATTGGTCACTTTATTTCATATGGAACCTTCGCCAAGGAGTTTCAGATTTGTATCCAATATTTTATTGCCCGAATTTGGCTGGGTGCACAGGAATGCGGGTGACCAATACCCTGAGACGGAGAAAAGCTTTAGACAGACCGTTCATGCACGTGGTTATAGCAGCCGTGGATTTATTGTTAAACTTGATCGACAGGATGGTAAAATATGGATCAGGTTTGATGCGGATGCAATAGATATATCCGCGCATGGTCAATGGTATCAAGAGGTGGCAGGGAAATCATTGAATGAAGTGCCCTATTGGGGTTTTGATGATTTATTCCATAAAGCTGGAACAAAGCTGCATAATTTTTTTCTGGTGGTTGCAGAGTCAAAAAAGATCAATGATGCACTTTACTTTCATTATCAGGATATTTTTATGCTTGAAAAACTGAGTAAGGATGCATTTGTTGATGCCGTAGAAAAAGGTTATGTGTATATTGATTTTGATGCGAGGACTGGACATAACCATGGCACTAAATTCAGGTTGCGGAGTTCTGCCTTGTTGAATCTTTACGATGAGGTGAGAAAATATTGAAAACGGTTTAACGGGTCGCTGCAAAACTACCGCGCGGTTAGCTTGCCTGATTTGTCAGGCAAGTCGGTGGGATGGGTTTGTATGTGATTACTGATATCCAGTATATCCAAGGGAACTCGATGATTTCTACAACTTGTTATGTGTGGTGTGAAGTTTTGGTTTTTGAGCATCCGTCGGTGTTGAATGCAGGCTGTTACGTCACAGGTATGGGTTACAATGGTGGTGTGGTTGCGTTTTCCGGAGATTTCAAATCTTGAACACACGTCTGCTCGGAGCTGCTGTTCTCGTTGCCCTGGTGGTGTTGTTTGTCCCCATGTTTTTCTCCGGTAAGCCACCATCGGCCTGGCCTGAAATGTCTGTGAGTTTGAAGATTCCGCCAGCGCCTGATAGCGTGTTGCGCACGCGAACGATACATTTGTTGCCTGCTGGCGTGAACGATGTGGCAGATCCAGCCACCGCGATGGGCACGCACGGGCATCCACTGGTTGCCGTGACGCCGACCTCAGGAGCAAGAGACGTTTCGGTTACCGAGAACAGCGTATCTTCGCAAACACCCGAGCCAGGCAGTCAGGCTCGGGGGGGCGGTGCCGGCGCGCCACCCATAAAATCGGGTCATGGGTCGTCGTTACAGCTATCTTCCGCAACTGTTCACAAAACGCGGTTGCCTTCGGCGTCACATGGTGAGGCAATGGCCGTGGCATCATCCATGCCTACGACTGCCGGGCGAGTGGATTACCGGCTTAATCTCAGCGCCTATTCGGCAGCTGGTGCGAAGCGCTTGATGCAACGGGTGAGTGCCCTGGGTTTTTCGGTAAGTGGCCAGAAGGTGGAGCGTGCTGGCAAGACGGTGATTCTGGTTAGAGCTGGTCGCTTTGCGACACGTGCTGGTGCTGAGTCGGCACGACTCAAGATTGTGCAGTCGATTTCCGGGGTACCGGCCAGTCTGGAGCCTGTGAGCCGCAGCTCAGATGAGGAAGGGCCATCGTTACCGTCCGCTCATCAGGCTAAACCTGGTGCCTGGGTGGTACAGCTAGCTGTGCTGACCAACCGCGCTGACGCCAAAAGTTTGTGTGATCGGCTGCGCAAGGCAGATTTTGATGGCTTCATGGATAAGGTCAAGGTGAATGGTCAACCGCTGTGGCGGGTGCGCGTTGGTCCGCAGCTGCGGCGCAGTGATGCCCGGCGTCTACGTGTGCAGATCAGTAAAAAGTTGGGTATAAGTGGTGCCGTGCTCACTGTTCCATGAATGATGATTTTCCTGTTTTGAGGTCTTAAGCCTTGTGAACCAACTCGATTACATTATCGTCGGAGTGTTGGTGTTATCGGTGCTGGTTGGGATGTGGCGTGGGTTTATATCCGAGATCATGTCATTACTGAGCTGGGTACTTGCACTCTGGCTGGCTTGGGCTTACGGGCCGGTGGTCGCGACCTGGACCTGGTTCCGACACAGTGTTCATGCTCCCGAGCTTCGTCTGGCGGCGGGTGCAGGTTCTTGCTTTTTGGCAGCATTGATGCTGGGAACCGTGTTACGTGTAATCCTTTGTCATTTGGTGCAAGGGTCTATGCTTGGTGGTGTGGATCGCTTATTTGGCATGTGTTTCGGTTTTGTGCGCGGTATGCTTCTGGTGACAGTGTTGGTATTTCTGCTCAGCCTCACCGCGTTTGTTCGTCACTCCTGGTGGAAGCACTCCCTGCTATTACCGCCATTTGATAGCGCGGCGACCTGGTTTGGTGAACGTGTGCCGCAGAGTGTACGTCAGCGCCTGCATTGGGGTGCATGTCCAGGTAGCTTGAGGTACTGCTCGTGATGCATTCAGGCAGTGGTTTACCGGTGCACAGGAAAACGGAAAGGTTCACGCCTTCTTTATCACCCGGTTGCGTTTACGCCACCGGAAGCAATGGTTCACGGTAGAAGGTAGCTTTTTATGTGTGCAGTCATCGGTATGGTATGTACCACGCACGTGGCGTCGGCCTTGTATGACGGGCTGACAGTGCAGCAGCACCGTGGGCAGGATGCTTCTGGTATCGCTACCGTGGATGGTGATCGCTTGCGCCTGCACCGTGGTAATGGTCTGGTGAGTGATGTATTCGACCAGAAGGCTGTGAACCTGTTGCGTGGGCATGCGGGAATTGGTCATTGTCGTTACCCTACTGCTGGTTCAGAGGGGGCGGATGAAGCGCAGCCGTTCTACGTGAACTCACCTTACGGTATTGCGATGGCGCATAATGGTAATCTGGTGAATACAGAATCGTTGCGACGTCAGATGTTCGAGGCTGATCGGCGGCATATTAACACTGATTCTGATTCGGAAATTCTGCTCAATGTGCTGGCGCATGAGTTGGATATACAGAAAACCCTGACGTTAAGACCCGAGAACATCTTTAAGGCGGTCAGCGGAGTGCATGAACGTGCAGTAGGTGGCTATGCCTGTGTCGTTTTGCTTCTCGGCTATGGCTTGCTGGCTTTTCGTGACCCGCATGGCATCCGTCCTCTGGTGCTGGGTGAGCGTTTGACAGACGCAGGGCATGAGTACATGGTAGCGTCTGAATCGGTAGCGCTGGATGTGCTGGGTTTCAGGCGTTTGCGTGATGTGGCCCCTGGCGAGGCAATTTTTGTCAGCAATGATGGATGTTTCCACAGCCACCACCCCCGGAGCGGCAGGAAGCATACCCCTTGTATCTTTGAATACGTTTATCTGGCGCGCCCCGATTCAATGATCGAAAACGTTTCGGTGTACAAGGCGCGGTTGCGTATGGGTCAGAAGCTTGCCGAGAAGATCGATCGCCAGTGTCCAGATCATGGTATCGACGCCGTTATTCCCATTCCAGACACCTCCCGTACAGCCGCCAGTGCGCTGGCTGAGTTGTTGGGCATCCCTTTTCGTGAGGGTTTTGTAAAAAACCGCTACGTGGGACGCACCTTCATTATGCCGGATCAGGGTGACCGGGTGAAATCGGTGCGTCGCAAGCTCAATGCCATCCATCTGGAGTTTCGTAACAAGACCGTGCTGCTGGTTGATGATTCGATTGTTCGTGGTACAACCTCTCGGCAGATTATTCAGATGGCGCGTGATGCCGGTGCCAGGCGTGTGTACTTTGCCTCGGCTGCGCCGCCGGTGCGTTATCCTAATGTCTATGGTATCGATATGCCTTCGGCGCATGAACTGATTGCTGCTGGTAAAACCGAGCAGGAGATACAGGAACGGCTGGGTACAGACTGGTTGATTTATCAAGACCTGAACGATTTGATTTGGGCCATACGTGATGGTAACGAGAACCTCAAATATTTCGATGCTTCATGTTTTGATGGTGAGTACATCACCGGGCTGGATCCACATTATCTACAGCAGGTCGAACAGCTGCGTTCGGATGTAGCCAAGGCGACGCGTCGCAGTGTGTGAGTTGTTAACCTGACCCAGGCGTTGGAGAAAAAACAGGCCTCTGCAGGGGCGGGGCGCGACGATGACTACGAATCGAATAGATAAGGCCGACGGGTTCTCAGCCATAGGAGGGTGGGTAACAAGGTCTTTCGCAGCTCGCTACAATCCTTTCGGGGGCGCTCAAACTTATGAATAAATTGGCCTGGCAGTATAGGTGTGTCCAGAAGAAAAAAAGGGTGAAATCAGACGCTGGGGATGCAGGTCCAGTTGCTAAATCAACACCTTGCCTGCCAGTTGATCCAGCATATTTATGGTGGCTGCACTTATTTGCAGGAGTTCGACAATACGCTATCTTCAGAAGAGCGTATTGTAGGACATGAAAATTTTCAAGGTGCAATAAGCAGGCAGTTCGCGGTGATCCTTATATATACTAGGAGTCTTTTAAACAAACCGTAATCACGTGATCTTTTGGGTTTTCAACATATACAGAACCTGGTCAGTAATACTGAATTATTTTTGGGGCTGAAGTAACTAAGACCTGAATACGGGTCTAGATTATGGCTACTATGTATGAGCGAAAGAGCCGGTTAACAGCAAGACAACAAAGTAAGCTGATAGAACACGTTGTGGCGGGAACAACAGCTCGTGCCGCAT
>JAAXIA010000199.1 GCA_012270595.1 Rhodanobacteraceae bacterium
ACCAACGCCAATCCATGTGCTACCGCCGCATCAACATCACCGTGGATCCCATCTGCAGAGAATGAGTCTGGTGTGACATTAACAATACCGGCCACACGGGGTCGATCCAATGGCAAAGGACGCCCTGCGCATTCCAAAACCGGCGTGTACGCATCGTTGAACATGCCATTTAACTCCTTAAAGCCGAGATGGCTGGCTCAAAAAAATCAGCCCAGGCCACCCAATGTACCCATATAGCGACGGTAATGGCGTAGCTCGTCGATGGCATCACGAATATCTGACAGCGCCGTGTGAGTCGACTCCTTATTAAGGCTCTTGAGCACCTCTGGTGCCCAACGTTGGGCCAACTCTTTCAGTGTCGACACGTCCACATGACGGTAATGAAAGTAACGTTCCAGTTGTGGCATCTGCCGATGCATAAAGCGACGGTCCTGACAGATCGAGTTACCGCACATCGGAGATTTTCCCTCTGGCACCCACGCACGCAGAAATGCCAGTGTGGCCTGCTCCGCTGTCGCATGGTCAGTATTCGATTGCAAGACCCGTTGCCACAAGCCAGATTTGTCGTGTTGCTTGCGATTCCACATATCCATCGCTTCCAGCCGGTTCGGTTTATGACGGATCGCCAGTGCTGGACCTTCTGCCAGCACCCTCAGTTGCTTATCGGTAACGATGGTAGCAATCTCAAGGATCGAGTCGGTGTTCACGTCTAAACCCGTCATTTCTAGATCAATCCAGATCAGATGTTCATCATTGTCCTGTTTCACACAAGCTCCTTAGAAACATTTATATCCATATTTGGTGAAAGATCCATGAAGGTGCAGTGTATCAGTAGCCCGTGCGATCATCAGCCTCCACTGCACCTTCACTTTTACCCCTGACCATGACTACGCCCAGTTTTTTCTGGTACGACTACGAAACCTTCGGCACAGATACCCGGCGCGACCGTCCAGTGCAGTTCGCCGGCATACGCACCACCATGGAACTGGAACCCATGGCCCAACCGGTCATGTTTTTTTGCCAACCATCGCGCGACAACCTGCCCAGTCCCGAAGCCTGTATAGTGACCGGTATCACGCCGCAACAGGCCGAGCGTAAAGGTGTCCACGAAGCCGGTTTCGCAGCCCTTGTCCACGAACAACTGGCCGAACCCGGAACCTGTGCAGCCGGTTATAACTCGCTGCGTTTTGACGACGAAGTGACACGTCATTTGCTCTACCGCAACTTTTACGACCCCTATGCCCGCGAGTGGCAACATGGCAACTCGCGCTGGGACCTGCTTGACCTTCTGCGCCTGTGCGCGGCGTTACGCCCAGATGGCGTTAACTGGCCGCAACACAACGATGGCACCACCATTTTCAAACAGGAAGCCCTAGTCAAAGCCAATGGAATTGGCCAGGAACACGCCCATGATGCGCTCTCGGACGTACAGGCACTGGTCAACCTGGCGCGCCTGATCCGCACCCATAAAAGACGCCTGTGGGAATGGTACTTTGCCCTGCGCCGCAAGCAGTTCGTGTTCGACCTGATTAACCTGAAAGCGATGCAACCCCTGCTGCATGTTTCAGGGCGTTATCCGGCCAGACAGTATTGTCTGCGCATTATTGCGCCCCTGGCTCGACATCCCATGCGACCCAATGAAATCATCATATACGATTTAGCTAGTGACCCAGGCCCACTCCTTACGCTAAATGAAGACGAAATATCCGATTGCCTGTTTACTAAGCTCAGCGATCTGCCTGAAGGTGTGAAACCAATTGCATTACGCACAATCCATGTCAACCGCTCACCTGCCCTGGCACCCTTGAGCGTACTCGACGAGACAAGCGTGGAACGCCTGCAACTTGACCTGGAACGCAGCTATGCACACCGCGATCTGCTGCTGCGTGGAGCAGCAGATTTGATCCCCAAGGTGCAGCGCGTATTCGCTCGCGCCACGCCTGCAACCTCAGCGACGGATCCAGAACTGGCACTTTACGAAGGTTTTCTGCCTCAGTGCGACAAGGCTTTGCTACAGAAGGTACGCACCTCGCCACCTGTCGATCTGGCGAGGTCGGAGCAGTTCCCGTTTCAGGATCCACGCCATGCCTCGTTACTGCTACGCTACCGCGCGCGAAACTGGCCGCAAACACTCTCCCTGACTGAACGCGTGCAGTGGGACCATTTCCGTCGCGAGCGTCTCACCCGCCGCACGCCACTTACTACCTTGACGCTGGATGACTACTTCACCCACCTTGCCGCGCTACGTAACGATCCTTCCCAACAATTACATCTGGATCTGCTCGACCAGCTACAGGCATGGGGCGAACAACTTGATCTCGAAACCCGCCACATTGCCTGAGAGTGATCACTGGTCTGTAAAGCAGCGCCAATCCCATCATGCCTATGTCAGGCTTCGGTAAAAGGAAACGCCAGTACATCGCCAATAGCATCGCTGGAGCTTAGATACATAAGCAAACGCTCCACCCCTAGGGCTACACCCGCACAATCAGGCATGTCATCAAGCACCGCCAGTAAATGTTCATCGAGAGGAAATTCGCGCAAACCACGGGCACGGCGCCGCGCATTGTCGCGTTCAAAACGGCTGCGTTGCTCGCGTGCATCGTTAAGCTCGTGGTACCCATTGGCCAGTTCATGCTGCCCGAGGTAAAGCTCAAAACGTTCGGCCAAAGGTGGCTCACCATGACAGATTTTCGCCAATGCACACTGACTAGCCGGATAATCATAGATCACCGTAATCTGATCTTCAGGAAATGAAGGCTCCAACAGATGACTGATGATGAGATCGAGCCAATCATCACGCTCAAGGCCTGCAGGTTGGATACCGTAATGCCTCAGCGGCATGCGCAATGTCTCCAAATCCGCGCACACGGGATCAATACCAAGCTCATCATGGAACAGTTGCCGGTAGCTTTTTATTTGTACGCGGGCGCGACAATGACAAAGAGCCAGACTTTCCTGTACCAGCTCGATCACTTCATGCAGTAACTTCTGATGATCCCAACCGACGCGATACCACTCCAGCATGCTAAACTCGGGATGGTGCCGGTGCCCCAGCTCGCCATTACGAAAAACCCGCCCCAATTCATAACAATCTCCCACCCCCGCCGCGAGCAAACGCTTGAGCGGAAGCTCAGGAGAGGTGCGAAGCCAGCGCTCACGCACGCCGGCATCTACATGGCCGTTGAAAAACAGGCTGAAACTTTCGATGTTTGGATCGGTATTGCCCGCAGCAGACAGAATGGGGGTTTCCACCTCCAGTATGTCGCGCCGGGCAAAGAATGCACGGATGCATGCATAAAGCTGTGCCCGCCACTGTAACGCCTCACGCTGGGTCAGTACCGTCACGCTCCCCGCCCTGTTCACGCCCCAATAGCGCCAACAATTGTGCTTCATCCCACACTTCCACTCCCAATGCCCGGGCCTTGTGCCATTTGGAACCCGGTATTTGGCCAGCTACAAGCACACTGGTTTTCTTCGATACTGAACTGGCCACCCTAGCACCCATTGCCTCCAATTTTTTCTTGGCGGTATCACGATTAAGCGAAATAAGATTACCAGTTAATACAAAAACACGGCCATCAAGCGCTTGCCCTGACGCTGAAACCTTCACCGGCACAGCCGCAAGTAGATCCTGCATGGCTAACTCGGCAGTGCGTAAC
>JAAXIA010000161.1 GCA_012270595.1 Rhodanobacteraceae bacterium
GTGCGTCGGGGTCGCAGTCGTGACGATGCATCGGGTGGAAAGCGTTTTGCCAGTGGTGAATTGCACCTGTCGGCAGCGGAGCGGGCGCGCCGCTCCAAGCGTCATGGTAAATCCGATCGTAGCGTTTTGCGTGAGAGTGTGGCACCGGCTATGCATAGCTTCCACCGGCCCACGAATGCGGTTGTGCACGAAGTCATCGTGCACGAGGCAAACATGGTGGCCGATCTGGCGCAGAAGATGGCCGTGAAGGGAGCTGAAGTTGTTAAGGCTTTATTCAAAATGGGGGTCATGGTGACGATCAACCAGACCATCGACCATGACACGGCGATGCTGGTCGTTGAGGAACTCGGCCACAAGCCGGTAGAAGCCAGCGCCAACGATGCCGAAACGGCATTGGTTGCCCACACCCAGAGGGTCGGACGCGAAGGTGAACAGCGCACCCGCCCGCCGGTGGTTACCATCATGGGCCATGTTGATCATGGCAAGACCTCGCTACTGGATTACATCCGCCGCACCAGGGTGGCCTCTGGCGAAGCGGGGGGAATTACCCAGCACATTGGAGCCTATCATGTAGACACCCCGAAAGGGGTTATTACCTTTCTGGATACACCGGGGCATGCGGCCTTTACCGCTATGCGGGCGCGTGGTGCACAGTCGACTGATATTGTGGTCCTGGTGGTAGCGGCTGATGATGGGGTGAAGCCGCAGACCGTCGAAGCGGTGAAGCATGCGCGCGCTGCCAGGGTGCCTTTGATCGTGGCGCTTAACAAGATGGACAGGGAAGACGCCAATCCAGATCATGCCAGGCAAAGCCTAGCCAAACTCGAAGTGATTCCTGAAGACTGGGGTGGAGATACCATGTTTGTACCGGTATCGGCCAAAACTGGTATGGGGGTCGAGGACCTGCTCGCCGCTGTTTCCCTGCAAGCCGAAATGATGGAGTTGACTGCGCTTGTGGATGGCCCTGCATCGGGAATCGTCATCGAATCCAGCCTTGACAAAGGGCGTGGTCCGGTGGCGACCGTACTGGTGCAGCAGGGCTTGCTTAAACGTGGTGATTTCGTGGTCTGTGGTGTTGAATATGGCCGCACACGGGCGCTGATTGATGAAACCGGAGCAACCGTGCAGGAGGCCGGCCCATCCATCCCGGTCCAGGTGTTGGGGCTTTCCGGCGTATTGGAGGCTGGCGATGACTTTGTGGTGGTGGCCGACGAAAAACTGGCCAAACAAGTGGCCTCAGAACGCCAGCATAAGCGCCGCGAAACCCGTCTGGTGAGTAAGTCCAACCGCCTCGAAGACATCATGGCGCAGATGAGGCAAGGCAATGAACAGCAGACGCTTGACATCCTGATTAAAGCTGATGTACAGGGCTCGGCAGAAGCCTTGCGCGAAGCATTAAGTGCCATTGGTAACGAGGATGTGAAAGTCAATGTGATTTCCACTGGAGTCGGAGGCATCACCGAGTCCGACGCCACCTTGGCCGCAGCTTCCAAGGCGTTACTGATTGGCTTCAACGTGCGTGCCGATGCCAGTGCTCGCAAGATTATTGACACCATGGGGCTGGACGTGCGCTACTTCTCGATCATCTACGATGTGATCGACCAGGTGAAACAGGCCGCGTCTGGACTTTTGGGTGCGGAAATCCGTGAGGAAATTATCGGCGTGGCTGAAGTACGCGAAGTGTTCCGCAGTTCCAGGTTTGGCCCGGTGGCCGGGTGCATGGTGAGCGAAGGTCAGGTCAAACGTAGCAAACCGATCCGCGTCTTGCGTGACAACACCGTGATTTTTGAAGGCGAACTGGAATCGCTGCGTCGCTTTAAGGATCTGGTAGACGAAGTACGCAGCGGTGTGGAATGCGGTATTGCCGTCAAGCAGTACAACGACGTTAAAGCCGGCGACCAGATTGAGTGTTTCGAACGCATCGAGGTGGCGCGCACGTTGTGATGCTTAAGGTGCTGAAAGAGTCATTTCTACGAAAGCGAAATTCCAGGAAAGATCTCATAGAGAACTTGTCGACTTTGATGTTTGCGCGTGTTGGCCACAGGGATGCGCGACTGGAGTGCAAGGTTGAGTAGAGTCATGTACAGGCAGCAGATACATGGCATTCCTCTACCATGGTATCCTGACAGGCACGTGATAACCGATTAAGCCAATTATTTTCATGCCCTCCCAGGACTTTAAACGTACCGATCGCGTAGGTGCCCAGTTGCGTCGTGAGATGGGCCTTCTGGTCCATGCTGCCGTGCGTGATCATGGCCTTTCTTTATGCAGCGTGTCAGATGTCGAAGTGACGCGCGACCTTGATCTGGCGACGGTGTGGGTCACCGCCTTGCTCCCGCAGAACGCCCTGGATCTGGTCGATATATTAAATGACATGACGGGTGAGTTTCGTCGTGCACTGGCACCACGACTGCGCTTGCGTCGTGTACCACAACTGCGTTTTCAGTACGACGATTCGGCGGATAAGGGCGAGCGCATGGATGCGTTGCTGCGCGAAAAGGAGTTCGTCCCATCGACGAACGATGAGGGTTGACGAATTTAAAGACGTGCCTGCTTTGCATACCCGTTTTCGACCGGTGCACGGTATCGTGCTGTTGGATAAACCTTCAGGCATTAGTTCCAACCAGGCGCTACAAACGGTGCGACGTTTGCTCCGTGCGGCCAAGGGTGGCCATACTGGTGCGCTTGATCCATTAGCGACTGGGCTGTTGCCGCTGTGCTTTGGCGAGGCTACCAAGTTGGCGCACCACTTGCTAGATGCGCGGAAGGGCTATTTGGCTCGATTCCAGCTTGGCGTGACCACTACTACCGCTGATTGCGAAGGGGAGGTTATTTCCCGCCGGCCAGTAACTGTCTTGACGGATGTCATGCTGGAACAGGCACTGGCGCAATTTCGCGGCCCCATCATGCAAAAACCGCCGTTATACAGTGCACTCAAGCGGGGCGGCGAAGCCTTGTACCTGAAGGCACGACGGGGTGAAAAGATCGACGTGAAACCACGCGAAGTAATAATTCATCAGCTAAGGTGTCGAGAACGTAGCAGCGATACACTCACGCTTTATGTGGAATGCAGCTCCGGTACCTATATTCGCGCTCTGGCAAGCGACCTGGGTGATATGCTGGGCTGCGGTGCCCATCTGGCGTATTTGCGGAGGCTTTGGCTTTCACCATTTGAACAACCTGTCATGTTCACACTGGAACAATTGCAGGATTTGGCTGCGAAAGGTAGTGGGGCTATGGCGTCTTGCTGCTTATTACCGCTTGATATTGCCTTGGCTGGTATGCCCATGTACCATCTCAATGCATCACAGAGTCTAGCCGTGGCGCAAGGGAAAAGGGTAGTGCCCGCTACACCGCCAATACCTGGTCCATGCGCATTGTATGCGGATAATGGACGTTTGTTGGCATTGGCCGAATGTGACACTGAAGGACGCATCCGCATTGTGCGTGGGTTTAATCTGTAGCTGCCTGGCGGTGTTAGAATGCGATGTCGCATCGACGTGCTGGTGCTGGCATGGTGACGGGAGAAGACCGGAATTTTTACCTGTTTTGATTTGTGTCCTTGATGACTGGTTAGGAAGCAGGTCCACTATATGAAATGGAGGTAGCCATATCATGCTGCGTTACGTGGAGAAATCGATTCTATTTATTCTCGCACTGTTTTTTGGGGTGGGGCTTGCCTATGCCTATCAGTCGAAAGTCAGATGGCCTCCTCGGCCCAAATTTCATGTAAAACTGGAAAATCAGAGTGGTCAAAATCTGAAGGTGTCATGCACTACTACAGGCCAGTCTCATCCAGTCATTGCGACACAAAAGCAATACCAAGGTGATGATGGTAGAACCATCACTTGCAATGGAAAAGAGCAGCTTGATCCATGGCCTTACAAGAATAGTGGTTACGACTTATACTTTAAGGAATTTTATGACGGGATGGGTCATGATCCTTTGGACACTCATGTTGTAGTTGACTTTTTTAGACCTGATGGTTCGATGTTTTGCAGGTTGCTTCTTCATTATTCTGGACCTTATTATGAGCCGTATTTTAATACGTTTAATTATGTGAATTACTGTACCAAGGATTACTTGGAAAAATCGCAGGAGTACTATGACGCAACGGTTCACATCAAGGATTTAGGACCACCACCAACACTCTTCTTTAGGAGCTAAAGTTTCCGTCAGCTGCGGCGGGGTGTGTTTGCTTAGCACACCTCTGGCTCCATGATCTCCTCGGAGACCATGCTCGGGCGGCGCGCCAGAAGGTAAGGAACTTTCCTTGGCTAAAAGCTGGGATTCGACTTACAATCAGCGTTTTCTAATTTTTTAACAGTGCTTTCATGTCAGCTGCTTCCCCGCTACTTGCCGAGCTTATCGGATCTCTGCGTTGTCTGCCTGGCGTGGGTGGCAAAACGGCGCAGCGCATGGCCTTCCATCTGCTTGAGCGTGAACGTGAGCGGGGGAGTAAGCTGGCTGAAGTGATGCGTGAGGCGATACAACGCATTGGGCACTGTAGACGGTGTCGTACTTTGAGCGAAGATTCGGTTTGTGCCATGTGTATGAGCAGCAATCGCGATAAACAGCTGTTGTGCGTGGTGGAATCTCCAGCCGATTTAACTTCGATTGAACAGGCGACTGGCTATCGCGGCCAGTATTTTGTGTTGATGGGGCGCTTGTCACCTCTGGATGGTCTGGGTCCACAGGAATTAGGTATGGACCTATTGATTCAGCGTCTGGCCGAGGGTGAGATAAAGGAAATGATCTTGGCTACCAATCCCACCGTAGAAGGCGAAGCGACGGCACACTACCTGGGGAAATTGGCACAAGCTGCAGGTGTCAAAGCCAGCCGTCTTGCCCATGGTGTGCCTCTGGGTGGGGAGCTGGAATATATTGACCGCAATACCCTCGCGCATGCTTTTGGCAGTCGCTTGTTAATGGATTAGGATTAAAAGCGTCTTGTTTCACGAAAAGAGCGGAGGATAGAAGATGGATGGTGGGTCAACCAGTGACACCCTTTTTGGCAAAATTATACGACGTGAAATAGCGGCTGATATTGTGTACGAGAACAATGAGGTGGTTGGTTTCCGTGATAGGCATCCGCAGGCCCCGGAGCATCTGCTGTTTGTTCCGCGCAAAGCGATATAAAGCCTGGACGATGCAACGGCAGAGGATGCTTCACTACTCGGCAAGCTGCTACTGGCCTGCGCGGCTTATGCCAGGAAGGAGGGTTTGGCTGAGTCAGGTTATCGCGTAGTGATTAATTGCAAGGAGCATGGTGGTCAGACGGTTTATCATCTCCACGTGCACTTGCTGGCAGGCCGCCAGATGCAGTGGCCACCGGGTTGAACAACCTAAGGGAGTCATGGTCTGCCACGAACCTTGGTATGGCAGTGGATCCTGGGTTTGATGACGCCCCGCTCCGGCCTATCTGGGTTTTCCCCTGATTTTGTCCGCAGGAGATGTGTGAATCACGATGACGGGAGGGAGTGCCCAGTGATAACTACCATATCCCCACGGTTCCCAGCCTATCCCCCAAAAGGGGTAATAGAAACCGTATGGATGAGCATAGCTTACATAAACCGGGCGTTTGGGCCACAGATAGATGACCTTGGCTTCGACGCGCGGGTAGGCGTATTCATAACCGCCCACCTTGCGTGAAATCACGCCGTGCAGGGTGCCGGTGACGGTGAGATCACGCCCTTTCGCGAAAATCGCGGGATCATAAAAGCCCGGGCGGCAGGCGACAAAGCGTCCTAGGCTCTGGCTGGACGACTCCCGGCGTGGGCGCGCAGCACTATCCAGTGGGCGGGCCAGAACGTAGAAGCAGGTATTTTGTGGGCCAGGTGTGGTCTTGATGATCTGCCCACCCCAGCGTACTTGAGTGTCACCGAGGCCGTTTTGCTGTGCGTCGTCTACCGAGATGTTTGTATAACGACCCTGAAGTACCTTCGGCACCGAGGCACAAGCGCCAAGCAAGGCACTTGCAGCGATCAGTATCAGTGTTCGGCTGGGATAAGGCATGAGAATGAGAAACCACTCAAGCTTAAAGCACTTAAGGTGGTGGCCGGGGACGGAATCGAACCGCCGACACGAGGATTTTCAGTCCTCTGCTCTACCAACTGAGCTACCCGGCCTTTGACGCTTTTATAAGACCCGATCATTACAACGGAAAGTTCAAGGAACGTCAAGTAGTCAGGTACGTACCTGACATGATCATTTATACTTACAGGCCATATCATTTATACTGGCAGGCCATGCTGGCCGTCCCACTACCGCTTGAGGTTTCCATGTCACGTCAAATCATTGCTACTGGGCAGGCGCCTTCTGCTATCGGTCCGTATTCGCAAGCCGTACGCGTTAGTAATACCGTGTATTTTTCTGGCCAGATTCCGCTAAATCCTGAGTCTGGTGAGCTTCTGGAGGGCGATATTAGTGTTCAGACGCAGCAGGTGTTTGAGAACTTGACGGCAGTGGCACAGGCAGCTGGTGGCAGTCTGGCGCATATTGTGCGTGTGGGTATTTATCTGACCGATATGGAACATTTTGCTTCGGTCAATGTGGTGATGAGCCGTTACTTCCAGATGCCGTATCCGGCACGTTCCACCATCCAAGTTTCTGCCTTACCGAAAGGTGCGAAGGTGGAGGTGGATGCGGTGATGGTGCTTCCTTGAAGCAAAGTTATAAATAGGTTCGCTCTAACCTTTTTTCTGCTTTTTAAAGGAGAGGTATGACGATGCTTTTAAAAACACGTTCATTTTTTTTGGTTTTAACGCTTCTTCCAGGTCTGATTCTTTGTGATATGCAGGTGGCCTATGGTTTTTATGTGACAATGAAAAACCGTGCGGGTAGACAACTGGAAGTATCCTGTACAACCAGTGGACAGAATGGCCCTGTCACCATGCATCCAAAGGGGGGAGGCAGGGATGTGGCATGTAATGGCCAGAATGCTTTGCTGTGGAATACAAACACTAATGACGACCTGCGGTTGGAAGGTTTTTGGATGAATGGCGGTGATGGAGCATTTGATGATAAGGTCACCTTCAATTTTTATAATCACACCCAATATGATCACTCCTTGTTTTGTATTCTTGAGCTACGTTATACAGGAGATCCGTACACTGGCTACAGTTTTTCTACCAAAAATTTATTCAAACATTGCACCACAGACTATATACACGGTTTTCATGAAGACACAGATGCAACGGTACATATTAAATATATCAAATCATAAAGGGTCTTGAAAAATGACGTCGGACTGGGGTGGTCGTACGGTAACCAGCAACAGTCCGGCGTTTTTAATGGTTCTTCGGGTGTCAGGACCTGCTTGATTCTTTATCGGTTTCGTGACTATTTTGGGCCGTTTCCGTTACAGTTTTGACAAAAGCTTAAGTCGTGATACTCGGCCTTTTTCTTTGTTTAATGCGCGTAGTTGGGTAGGTGGGCTGCATAAATCTCATCCAACGCCTTAGCGCAGGTCGTTAAGGAATCTCTGATATATTCAGAGTCGTAAAAATACTGAAGTCATAACCCGCACTACCGCCATGAATCAAACAA
>JAAXIA010000044.1 GCA_012270595.1 Rhodanobacteraceae bacterium
ATTCACCAGCACGGCATGCTCAAGCACCGTCATACTTACGAAATCATGCGTTCCGAGGATGTTGGCATCACCGAGACAAAACTGGTCATGGGCAAGCATTCAGGGCGTGCGGCGCTGCGTAAACGCCTGGAAAACCTGGGACACACACCCGATGATGCCACCCTGGATAGCATTTTTATGCGCTTTAAGGCGCTGGCCGACAAGAAGCGGGAGGTCTATGACGACGACATTGACGTACTGGCACGTGGGCATGATCCAGAAAGTGCTGCTCCATGGCGATTGACGCGATTGGACACCAGCGCAAAGCTGAACGCAGGTGCCTCCGTCACCGTGGAACTACAACACGAAGATGGTCGTACAGTGACAGAAATAGCAGCCGGTGACGGTCCTGTGGATGCCGCTTTGCACGCGATCGAACACGCGACTGGCATTCAGCTACCACTAAATCGCTTCCAGATCCATGCCGTGGGTCAAGGTAGCGACGCGCAAGGTAAAGCCCGTCTCACCGCCCGCCACGCCGAGCGTGACTGGAACGGTCACGGCGTTAGCACCGATATTGTCGAAGCCGCAGCACAAGCCGCCATGGTTATCATTAACCGAATCGCACAGCATATGTCAACCACTGCGTCGACAACCTCCTCCCCGACGCGTCCCGTACGCGCAAAACATCTGGAAATCTCTTCATGAATTCAACTTTTCTCTGGTTCAATGGCCAAATCAGACCATGGAACGAAGCAACCGTTCACATCAGTACCCATGCCCTGCACTACGGAAGCTCGGTATTTGAAGGCGAACGGGTATACGAAACCCCTGCAGGACCGGCTTATTTCCGTTTAGTTGATCATACCCGACGGCTGTTTGCTTCAGCCAAGATGTATGACATTCCCATAGGCTACAGCGAAGCACAAATCAATACCGCCTGCAGGGAGCTTATACGCGTCAATGGCATGCGCTACGCTTATGTACGCCCTATCGTGTTTCGAAGTGCAGGCGGTTTAGGTGTTGTGCCAACAAGCGATGTTCCAGTCGATGTGGCAATCATGGCGATAAACTGGGGAAATTATCTGGGTGATGCGGTGGAGCGCGGCGCGGATGTGTGCGTTGTTTCATGGCGACGCAGTGTGCCAGGCACCCTCCCAAACTGGGCCAAGGCCGGAGGCCACTACCTCAACAATCAGCTTATTGCCACAGAAGCGCGTCGCAACGGCTACGACGAGGGGATCGCACTGGATCACAATGGACTGATCAGCGAAGGTTCTGGTGAAAACCTGTTCGTGGTTCACCAGGGGAAACTGCTTACTCCACCTTCCAGTGCCAGTATCTTAAATGGCATCACCCGTGACAGCGTGATAACGCTGGCTGCAGAACTTGGTATCAGCGTGGAAGAATGCAATCTGCCACGTGAAGCGCTCTATTGCGCTGACGAGGTATTCATGACTGGCACCGCTGCCGAGATCACTCCAGTCCGCTCGGTGGATCGCAAGCCAGTAGGCCAGGGAAAGCCCGGCCCACTGACACTTCGACTGCAACAAGCCTTCTTTGGCTTATTTGATGGCAGCACCACTGACCGCTGGCACTGGCTCACCCAAGTAAACGAAGCAACTGTGCACGAAAAAAACCACACCAGGAAGCCTGAATTACAAGGGATAACCACCATTACTCCGTGCCGCATCGAGGAAACCGCATGAACCAGGCACGCACCTTGTTCGAGAAATTGTGGAATGCCCATGTGGTCACTCCTGAAAGCGCCGACAGACCAGCCATTCTCTATATTGACCTGCATCTTCTCCACGAAGTCACTTCACCCCAGGCATTTGCAAGGCTGCGGGCAAACGGCATTCCTTTGCGCCGCACGGACCGCACTGTAGCTACGCTGGATCACTCCACGCCAACCCTACCTGCTACGGCCGATGGAAAACGGCCCTACATCAATGAGGCGGCGAAGGCACAGGTTGCACAACTGGAACTCAACTGCCGTGAGTTTGGTGTGTGTCTCCATGGCTGGGATAGCACCGAACGCGGCATTGTGCATGTCATCGGCCCTGAACTAGGTCTTACGCAGCCAGGCATGACCGTTGTCTGCGGCGATAGCCACACCTCGACACATGGCGCCTTCGGTGCACTAGCCTTCGGCATTGGTACCACCGAGGTAGGTCACGTCATGGCAACACAATGCCTGCTCCAGCGCAAACCGAAGACCCTGGCGATCCATCTGGACGGTACCTTGGCACCTGGTGTTGGAGCAAAAGACTTGATTTTGCACATCATCGGCCAGATCGGAGTCAATGGTGGCAATGGTCACGTCATCGAGTACTGTGGTCCCTTGATCAAGGCTTTATCCATGGAACAGCGGATGACAGTGTGCAATATGTCCATTGAGGCAGGTGCCCGCGCTGGCTTGATAGCCCCCGACGACACCACCTTCCGCTGGCTGAAAAATCGTCCACACGCGCCTCAAGGTGCCGCATGGAAAAAGGCGGTGGAAAGCTGGCGCAAACTAAAAACCGATACCGGCGCACACCATGATCGTACGCTGTATATCAACGCCAATCAAATCAAACCCACGGTCACCTATGGCACACACCCCGGCACTGCTATCGCGTTGGATGCGCCGGTTCCCGCACCGACCAACGTGATGGAGCAACGCGCGCTGGACTACATGCAAAGCTGCGCCGGAAAGCCCATGCAAGGTACAAAGGTGGATATGGTATTCCTCGGCAGTTGCACCAATGCACGCCTGACTGATCTGCGTGAAGCCGCCGCAATCTTACGTGGCCAGCGCATTGCCGACAGCGTGCATATGCTGGTGGTACCTGGCTCTGAAGCGGTGCGGCGCGCCGCCGAAGCAGAAGGTCTGCACCAGATATTCCGCGCTTCCGGTGCCACCTGGCGCGTGCCCGGCTGCTCGATGTGCATAGGCATGAATGGTGATCTAGCTGCTTGCGGACAACTGGTCGTCTCCACCTCCAACCGTAATTTTGAGGGTCGTCAAGGCAAAGGAGTACGCACCGTACTGGCCAGTCCAATGACTGCTGCCGCCTCCGCCATTGCTGGCACCATCGCCGATCCTCGCCCCTACATGGAAGGGGTAGCAAACCTTAATACCCCAGCAGAGAACTTCTGATGCATATTCAATCCCGAACCGCCGTACTAGCGGATGAAAATATAGATACCGACCGCATCATCCCTGCACGCTTCCTCACCACCACCACCCGTAAGGGACTTGGCAAGCACTGTTTTAATGACTGGCGCTACCTTGCCGATGGCAGTGACAATCCCTGCTTTCCACTGAATCAGGTTGAAGCCCGGAATTGCACCATCGTGGTCACCGGAGGAAACTTCGGCTGCGGTTCCTCGCGCGAACATGCGCCCTGGGCGCTGCTGGACTACGGTATCAAGGCCATACTGTGCAGTGAAATCGCGGACATCTTTCGCAACAATGCGCTCAAAAATGGCCTGCTTGCCATCGTTATCGACGAACGCACGCACCGCTATCTACTCAATACACCCGGCATCAGTCTGTCCATTGATGTACGTGAACAGGTCATTGAACTGCCTAACAGCAAGCACATCCGCTTTGAACTGGAACCATTCGCACGCCATTGTCTACTGGAAGGTGTCGATCAGCTTGGTTTTCTGACGCAACACATCGCCAGTATTGAAGCTTTTGAGGCGTACCATGAGGCAGAGGCGTGCTAGCTCTTGCTTTTCATCCCCCCACCTTTGATGTCTGTAGAGACTGGTATGCACCGACGTTATCACCATGACCAGAACTACCGACCTGCGTTGTGCTTCACCATAAAAAGCACAATGCCCCTGCACCAGGATAGCCAAGCTTATGCGCGCATCTATTGTTACCCTACCCGGCGATGGCATTGGCCCGGAAGTCAACGCCGCCGCAGTGGCTGTGCTCCAGGCCATTGCCACCCATTTTTCCCATGATTTCGTCTTTGACGAACACCGCATTGGTGGCCGTGCCATAGATAACAGCGGCGAATCCTTGCCCGCCGCGACGCTGCAAGCTTGCCTAAGTGCCGACGCAGTATTGCTGGGTGCCGTCGGCGGACCGAAATGGTCTGACCCAAACGCACCGGTCCGTCCCGAGCAGGGTCTGCTCGCTTTGCGCGCTGCCTTGGGCGTATATGCTAACTTGCGCCCTTTAAGCGTACATCCCGCATTAGTCAACCTATCTCCGCTCAAGAACGATCGTCTCAAGGATATCGACGTGTTGTTTGTGCGCGAGTTAACCGGTGGGGCCTATTTCGGTGAAAAAACGAGGCGTGCCGATGCGGCCAGCGACGTCTGCCGCTACACCGTGACCGAAATAGAACGCGTCGCTCGTCGCGCCTTTGAACTGGCACGCATACGCGGTCGGCACCTTACTTCCGTGGACAAAGCCAATGTGCTGGAAACATCAAGGCTATGGCGCCAGACGATCACGCGCATTGGTGCCGACTACCCCGAGGTAAGACTGGAACATCAGCTTGTCGACTCCATGGCCATGCTGCTGCTAACCAGACCTGGTCACTATGACACGGTGGTCACCGAAAACCTGTTTGGTGACATTCTCACCGACGAGGCAGCGGCACTGGCCGGTTCACTTGGTTTACTGCCATCGGCCTCGCTGGGTGAAGCGCATTGCGGCCTGTACGAACCCATCCATGGTTCGGCCCCTGATATTGCCGGCAAGAATCTGGCCAATCCAATCGGTGCGATCCTCTCCGCAGCTTTGTTATTGCGCCATTCACTGCATCTGGAAAACGAAGCCCGTGCCGTGGAAAAAGCAGTCGATCAGGTATTGATCCATGGTCCGCACAGTAGCGACCTCGGTGGTCATGCCAGTACAGCGATGGTCCGTGATGCAATACTGTCACAACTCGCCGCTGCCACTTAAAGCATGTCAAAGACGTGCGCCTACGTGGCTGATCGCCTCATTTTCCCTTGATGATCCACCTGATTCAAAGAGTTCCCAGCTTTTTACACCCACTCAACTTCTGACCCGAAACCATCGTTGCAAATCATCATGTTCCCCTACCCATCCAAATCCACAGGAGTCATCTCACATGCATGCCACCAACAATAATACGCTTGGTAAGGCCCACATCGCCATTTTGGGATACGGCAGCCAGGGACGTGCCCACGCCCTCAACCTTAGGGATTCTGGCCTCCATGTCGTGCTGGGACTGCGCAGAAACGGACCGTCATGGCAGCGCGCCGTCGCCGACGGCTTTTCTGTGCTCACACCCATTGAAGCAGTGCGCGATGCCGATCTGGTTGCTGTGCTCACCCCCGACATGGTACAGGCAACACTCTACAAAGAAGCAATCGAGCCAAACATGAAGAGCGGCGCGGCTCTACTGTTCGCGCATGGTTTCAATGTGCATTTCAAACAGATCACGCCACGTCAGGACATCGACGTCATCCTGGTTGCCCCCAAGGGTCCGGGGGCGCTTGTACGCATCGAATACGAACGTGGCCGCGGCGTACCTTGCATCTGGGCAGTGCATCAGGATGTCAGCGGCCAGGCTAAAGCAAGGGCCCAAGCCTATGCCCATGGCCTGGGTGGTGGCCGGGCCATGCTTATCAGAACTGATTTTAAAGAAGAAACCGAAACCGACCTGTTTGGTGAGCAGGCTGTGCTATGCGGCGGTGTCAGCTCGCTGGTGCAGGCTGGCTTTGAAACCTTGACTGAAGCTGGTTATCAACCAGAAATCGCTTATTACGAGGTGTTGCACGAACTAAAACTGATTGTTGATCTGTTCTATGAGGGTGGCATTACGCGGATGCTGGAGTTCGTTTCTGAAACCGCGCAGTATGGTGATTATGTCAGCGGTCCACGCATCATCGACGAAAGCGTGAAAAAGCGGATGAAAAGCGTACTCAACGATATCCAGGATGGCACTTTCGCCCGCAACTGGATAGGCGAATACCAGGCCGGCTTACCTAATTACCAGCGCTATAAACAAGCCGATCTCGATCATCCAGTCGAGCAGGTTGGCAAGCGATTGCGTGCACGCATGCCCTGGCTTCAGGTGGACTCAGCCGAGCCTGCTGAGGCGCTAAAAAAAGCGGGTTAAATCTGGCAGAGGAAGGGAAGCCAAAGACGGCGTCGTCCACCCCCCCTTAAGGTATTTTCCCTTCCTCGCCGCGCGGCACCCGCACACTGACTTGATATGCCCTTGACATATCTGCCTGCACTCATTCTCCGGCCTGCTGCAAAGGAATTGACCGTGATTAGTTTGAACCAGAAAACCTCCGACCTGTCCCTGAAAAAAAATCACGCCCTCCACGGGCAGTCGATGAGCGGTGCCGCGCTGATCATGCAAGTAGTGGTCGACGAAGCCTGCGAGGTTCTGTTCGGTTATTCCGGTGGTGCGATTTTACCGGTATATGACGCCATTTTGCGTTACAACATTGCCCACAAACGCAGCGACGGTCGCGAAGCCATGCCGCTTATCGTACCGGCCAATGAGCAGGGTGCCGGTTTCATGGCATCGGGCTATGCACGTGCATCGGGTAAGGTGGGCGTTGCCATTGTCACCTCCGGCCCAGGCGCCACCAACATGGTCACCCCGGTGCGAGACGCCATGGCCGACTCCATTCCCATGGTGGTCATCTGTGGACAGGTGCCAACCACAGCGCTAGGTAGCGATGCCTTCCAGGAAGCTCCGATCAGCAATATTATGAGCTCCTGTGCCAAACACGTGTTTCTGGTCACCAACACCACCGTACTGGAAGCCACCCTGCGCACTGCGTTTGAAATCGCCCGCACAGGTCGCCCCGGTCCGGTGGTGGTGGACATTCCCAAGAATGTGCAGAATGCGACACTGTGTTTCGACGGCCAGTCACGGCTGCCCATCCCGGGTTACCGCAAACGACTGCACAAGATTGTGCACGCACGGTTGAATGATGCCGACTGCTACGGTTTTTTCACCGCGTTCAGCGCCGCACGCCGTCCACTGATCTATGCCGGTGGTGGTGTGGTCGCTGCTGGCGCTGCACCGGCACTACGCGCCTTTTCTGCAAGCTTTGCTATCCCGGTGACTACCACATTAATGGGACTTGGAAGTACGGATACCACCACGCCCCTGGCACTACACATGCTGGGCATGCACGGCGCTGCCTATGCCAACTACGCCGTGGAAGACTGCGATTTTATGCTGGTACTGGGTGCTCGTTTTGATGATCGCGTAGCACCAGTGCCCGATCAATTTGCCTCTGGAGCAAAGTTCATCGCCCAGATCGACATCGACCCAGCCGAGATCAACAAAGTAAAAAAAGTAGACTGGCAGCATGTGGGGTTACTTGCCAGCACACTTGAACGACTGACCCGCTATGGCATTGCACACGGCGTAAAACCCTCCCCTAAGGCATGGCAAGCCCATATCACCACATTAAAAAGCAGGCATGCAATGAACTATAATCGCGACAGCGCGCTCATTCAGCCGCAGGCCGTCATTGAAGAAATCAACCGCCACAGCCAGGGGCGCGCCATTATCAGCACCGGTGTGGGGCAGCATCAAATGTGGGCTGCGCAATACTTCGATTTTGCGCAGCCGCGCCAATGGCTCACTTCCGGATCCATGGGCACCATGGGTTTTGGCCTGCCCGCCGCCATTGGTGCGCAGTGTGCCAGGCCCGACGCACTGGTGATTGATATCGACGGCGATTCCAGTATCCGCATGAATCTGGGGGAGTTGGAAACGGTCACCAGCTACGGCCTTCCGCTCAAGGTGGTAGTGCTCAACAACCTCGGTGATGGCATGATCCGGCAGTGGCAAAAACTGTACTTCGAGAGTGGCTTCATCGCCAGTGATCGCAGCTTATGCCTTAAGGATTTCGTCAAGACCGCCCAAGCCGACGGTTTCACTTGGACACGCCGTCTGGAAGACAAGGCACTACTGGCCAGCACCATCGCCGAGTTTCTCGCCGTGAAAGGCCCAGCTTTTCTTGAAGTCAGGATCGATCCCGATGCCGAGGTCTATCCCATGGTGCCACCAGGAGCCGCCTACACCCAGATGCTCACCGGCAAGTACATTACTTCCCGCAGCGCGCCACCGGCAAGCGCTGATGAAACCAGACCTGACGCCATGTTCTAACACCTTTGCTTTGGTCATTCTTCATGAAACACACACTCTCCGTACTGCTACAAAACGAATCGGGTGCCTTGGTGCACCTGGTCGGTCTGTTTGCCGCGCGTCACTGCAACATTGACTCACTCACCGTCGCAACCACCAAGAACCCTGCTGTTTCACGGCTGACGATGGTGGTGCAAGGCAGTCCTGCCCTGTTCGACCAGATCGTGCGGCAAACCTGCAAGCTGATTGACGTGATCGATGTCAGCATACCGTCACTATCCAGCCATAACACCACAATGAACCTTGCCGAACGGCCATGAATGCACAGCCAGGCACAAGAACCGAAAAAACGGCAATAGACATCACGACTGATCTGCTGCGACACACTCACCACACCCGTGTATACGAGGTAGCACACGAGAGCGCTCTGGATGAAGCCAGTTTGCTCTCCGCACGTCTGGGAGTGCAGGTGCTACTCAAGCGTGAAGATCAGCAACCGGGATTTTCATTCAAACTACGCGGTGCTTACAACCGCATGGTACGACTCACTCCAGCCCAACGTGCGCATGGGGTGATCGCCGCCTCCGCTGGCAACCATGCGCAAGGGGTGGCACTGGCCAGCGCTAAACTGGGCATCCACGCGCTTATCATCATGCCGGTCACTGCACCACAGGTAAAAATTGATGCCGTGCGTCGTTTCGGTGGTCACTACGTAGAAATCATGCTCACAGGTAATTCCTACAGTGATGCCCAGGTCACTGCTGCACAACTGCAAGCCGAACGTGGTAGCGTCTTTATTCACCCTTTTGATGACTTCGATGTGATCGCCGGGCAAGCTACGGTTGGACTCGAACTCTTGCGCCAATATCCCAAGAAACTACATGCCGTATTCGTACCGGTGGGCGGCGGCGGCCTGCTGGGTGGCATCGCCACCTGTATCAAGGCGAATCGCCCTGAGGTGAAGATCATCGGCGTGCAGGCGGCAGACTCCGATGCCATGGCCCGTTCGCTAGAAACCCAAACCCGCATAAAACTGGACGAGGTAGGCCTGTTTACCGACGGCACCGCCGTCAAGCAGGTTGGCGCACTCACTTTCGCCCTATGCCAACGCCACGTGGATACCATAGTGCGTGTAGATACCGATACCATCTGCGCCGCTATCCGTGATATTTATCAGGAGAACCGAAGCATCACGGAACCCGCCGGCGCACTGGCACTGGCGGGTCTAAAACACTATGCGAACACACACGCTAACATCCATGGCGCACTAGTGGCAGTGGTCTCGGGTGCCAACATGAACTTTAAC
>JAAXIA010000166.1 GCA_012270595.1 Rhodanobacteraceae bacterium
AATCAGCACTCGGCTCCAAGATCAGGTACCGCCGCGGCAACGGGCCATGGCTGGCCAGTGCCTGCAATATCGCTTCGGCAAGAGCACCGCTGCCACCGCCTAGTTCAAGTACGTCGGCTGCCTCACCTAGGGCAAGGAGCAATGGACATATCGCGTTAGTCAGACAAAAAGCAAACAATGTGCCCAGTTCAGGAGCGGTAACAAAATCACCCGAGACCCCAAACTTGGTCGTACCAATGCAGTAGTAACCAAGACCCGGCGCGTATAGGCAACGTTCCATGTACTGCGCAAAAGAAAGAGAACCATGCGCTACGATCGACGCGCGCAGCTGCGCCAGCAAACGATCAGAATGGGCGCGCTCATCAGCCCCAGGTTCAGGTAACCGTAAAAACATGAGAGGAGGATCACTTCGGCGAAGGGACAAGGATGGCTAAGTTCAAACCACACTACCAGGATGGCTCAACCACAACGGGAATCTTGCCGATCCGCGCCCGCCACTTCCTGGGACCAGTCTGGTGTACAGAACTGCCCATGCTGTCGACAGCGACCGTCACTGGCATGTCCTTCACTTCGAACTCGTAGATCGCTTCCATGCCAAGGTCATCAAACGCCAGCACTTTTGCAGACCTGATCGCTTTGGATACCAGATAAGCAGCGCCGCCCACCGCCATCAGATACACCGAACGATGCTTTTTAATCGCCGTAATGCCCTGAGGTCCACGCTCGGCCTTGCCGATCATGCCAAACAGCCCGGTCTGCGCCAACACCTGTTCGGTGAACTTATCCATGCGGGTGGCCGTGGTAGGGCCGGCGGGACCAACGACCTCTCCCCGTACCGGATCCACCGGACCCACGTAGTAGAGAAAGCGGCCAGAGAAATTGACTGGCAATGGCTCGCTGCGATCAAGCATGCCGACCAGACGTTTATGCGCCGCATCACGGCCGGTGAGCATCTTGCCGTTAAGTAGCAGTACTTCACCGGGTCTAAATTGCGCTATCTCATCACGGGTAATGGTGTCCAGGTTAACCCGACGCGCGCTGGGCGGGTTGTAGTCAAAGTCGGGCCAATCGTCCAGCGAGGGTGGATCAAGTACGACCGGCCCGGAACCATCAAGCACAACATGCGCGTGGCGTGTCGCGGCACAGTTAGGGATCATGGCCACCGGCAGGTTAGCTGCATGGGTTGGGTAATCTTTCACTTTTACATCAAGTACCGTGGTCAGCCCACCCAAACCCTGTGCACCAATGCCCAGACTATTGACCTTCTCAAACAGCTCAATACGCAGTTCTTCCGCACGGGAACAGGGACCGCGGGCGATAAGATCCTGAATGTCGATGGTCTGCATCAGGCACTCTTTCGCCATCAACATGGCTTTTTCAGCGCTACCGCCAATACCAATGCCAAGCATCCCCGGCGGACACCAGCCAGCTCCCATAGTCGGTACGGTCTTGAGCACCCAATCGACGATGGAGTCGGATGGGTTGAGCATGACGAATTTCGATTTTGCTTCCGAGCCGCCACCTTTGGCCGCCACAGTAACTGCAACGGTATCTCCCGGCACCAGCGAGACATGAACTACCGCAGGTGTATTGTCACGCGTGTTGATACGACAACCTGCAGGATCTTCCAGCACACTGGTGCGCAAGGGGTTATCCGGATGAAGGTAGGCGCGCCGCACGCCTTCATTAACCATGTCCTCCACACGCATGCTCGCATCATCCCAGCGCACCATCATGCCTACCTGCAGAAAAACCGTAACAATGCCTGTATCCTGACATAAAGGCCGATGCCCTTCTGCCGCCATGCGTGAATTAACCAGAATCTGCGCCATCGCATCCCGGGCTGCCGGCGACTCCTCCCGCTCATACGCGGCAGCAAGGCTTTTTATGTAATCGACCGGATGGTAATAGCTAATGTACTGCAAAGCGTCGGCGACAGACTGGATCAGATCGGCTTGCTTGATGATCGTCATATCATATAGCTTGAAAAGAGAATGGAAATAGCGAGCCACCCAGCGGCCTGGATACCCACCCCAAACTGCCTATTGTAACCTTGGAGATGGGCTTTTAAGAGCGCGCATGCATCACACTGGCTCGCCCCGCCCAAATCGACTGGCACATCGGTAGTATTTATGCTCGCACGCAACCCTTATGCTTCGACCCCAGGCACTACACTGACCATGATGACCATCGTCTGACAGAAGCGCGTGAAACAAGCACAACGCGAGGGCGATGATCAACACGTCGCTCTTGCTGTCTGATTATCCGCGACCTATCCCTTGTATACCAGCATACTTGTATGTGGAGACACAATCAGTGCCCCCCAAGCCTATACGAACACACAAATCGCCTGACAGGATCACTCCGCAAACGATACGTCCAGGTATCGACATACAGGTCAATGGCAAGCATTTCCGACATACCGGTGACCCCAGTATGCTGCTGCTGTGGTACTTGCGCGACATTTTAAAACTGAATGGAACCCGCTATGGTGGCGAGCAGGGTGAAGCTGGCACCGATCAGGTGCTAGTCGACGGCAAGGCGCATGCGGCTATCACCTTGCCAATGGCCAAAATGGCTGGTCGCAAAATCACCACCGTGGAGGGTCTGGCCCACGTCGATGGTTCACTACATCCCTTGCAACAGGCATTCGTCGATGAAGATGCTATCGGTTGTGGTTACTGCACCTCTGGCTGGCTCATTGCTTCCCTCGACTTGTTGCAGCGCCATCCAGAGCCATCAGATGCTGACATCGACACATTACCCAACCTGTGTCGCTGCGGTTGCCACAGCCGTGTACGGCGAGCCATCAAGCGTGCTGCCAGCGTCATGAAGGAAACCCAGGCATGAGCAATCACCACAAACTATCACGCCGTGGTTTTCTCAAAGTGCTGACCGGTGGTGTCGGTGCCCTGGTTGTGGGCATACCGCTCGCGCGAGCCACTCATGCCCCGATACCTCCCGCATTTCTTGGCGACACGCTGTTTGATCTCGGCAGTTACGTCCGCATCGACGCCGATGGCAACATCATCATTGCAGCGCGAGACCCGGATACCGGTACTGGCGTAGCCACCGCGCTGCCACGCATCATTGCCGATGAACTGGATGCCGAATGGAGCAGGGTCAGCGTAGTACTTCCTGGTCTCGGCGTAAAAGGCACGCATGGCAAACCGCAATGGACTTATGGTCATCAGCTCGGTGGCACTGGCAATTCTATCCCCGCGGCCTGGGAGGACCTTCGCCAGATGGGTGCCCTGGCACGCTACTTGCTCTTGCAGGCAGCAGCGAAGCGGCTGGGTGTCCCCGCCACGCAGCTCAGAAGCCAAAAAGGTCAGATCATCGCCCCGAATGGCCAGCGCATAAGCTACGGTGCGCTAGCTACCGATGCCGCAACCATTCCTCAGCCCAAAACCCCTCCTCTACCTAAACGTGCTGACCGTTACTCCCTGATCGGCCGGTCTGCCGGTGACATAAATGCACGAAGCATCGTCTGCGGCCAAACCCCCTATACACTCGACCATCAGACAGGTGACGCCGCCGTCGCTGTACTGGCCCACTGCCCATGGCGCGACGGCCAGCTTAAGCGCATCGACACCAGTGCAACCTTACTGGTGAAAGGCGTGCTGAAAGTAGTACAGCTCAACCCCGATCCCAAGTGCCAACCTGGTCAAACACCCATCGCTCCAGCCGTGGCCGTGGTTGCCGACAGTCTCTGGACGGCACTTGAGGGACGCCGTCGACTCAAGCTGGTATGGCAACCCGGGCAAAGTAGCCGCGAAAGCAGTGCACTACTGGAACAAAAAGCACAACGGCTAGTCAGTCATGCATCGGCCAGAAATAAAACGCCGCCCACCACGCGCGTGCGCGACGACGGTAACGTGGACAAAGTCGCCAGGCATACTGCGCACCGCCTGGATGCGCTCTACTACCAACCCTGGCTAGCCCACGCCACGGCGGAGACTATGTGCTGCATAGCGCACGTTGACAAGCATCAGGCCAGATTGATCGTTCCTACCCAAGCTCCCAAGCGTGCATGGGCCGTGGTGCAATCATTAACCGGTCTGCCCCCCGAAAAGATTCAAATCGAAGTGCCACGAATAGGTGGAGGCTATGGTCGCCGACTCGATCATGACTACGTCGCCGAGGCAGTCATGTTGGCCAAGGTGATCAAACGACCGCTGCGCCTGATGTGGACGCGCGATGACGATTTATTGCACGACTGGTACCGCCCCGCCAGCACGCATCACCTCAGCGCCATTATCGACCAGCATCATCGTGTGATCGCCTGGGATCAGAAACTAGCCAGTGCGTCCGCCCTGGTCGGACGCGGCGTGCCAGAGGACCAACTATGGACCAGCGAAGTAGACGCCGACCAGCTTCCTGCCGGACTTGTGTCCAACTATCGCAGCGACTGGTATAACCTGGCCAGCACGCTGCCACGTGGCCCTCATCGCGCCATGCCGCACCTGACCAATGCGTTTGCAGTGCAAAGCTTCATCGATGAACTGGCCCACTTCCTACACAAGGATCCGCTTCGTATGCAGCAGCAATTGCTAGGCAATGCGCGGCATATTCCTTTGCGCAATGGTGGCGTGCTGGACACTGGTCGGCTACACCGGGTACTGCAACGGGTCGCCGGGCGCATTGGCTGGAAGAAGTACTGGCGCAGCAGCGGAAACGGTCTGGGCATTGCCTGCTGGCGTATCGGCGATGCCTACGTGGCACATGCCATCAAAGTGGCATTCCAGGCGCGCACATTGCGCATCGAACGCGCGGTATGTGCGGTAGACGTGGGGCGCGTAATTAATCCCAAGGGGCTGGAAAACCAGGTCACAGGTGCCACACTGGATGCGCTGGGTTGCGCGCTGAATCTGGCCATCAGCTTTGAAGCTGGTCAGGCGCAACAGCATAACTGGAAGGATTACCCCATTGCCCGCATGGCGCAATTGCCAAGGGACGTGGAAGTCATCGTGGTTCCCAGTGATGACCGCCCACCCACGGGAGCTAGTTTCCTCGCCATGCCGAGTGCAGCGCCAGCGCTCGCCAACGCAGTTTTTCGCGCCTGCGCCGTGCGCGTACGGCGGCTTCCATTGACGAAGGAACTACTGCGCATGTTGTAAAACGCAAGCAGATCCAAAGTGCAAAGTATGACCGCACATGATGAACAACAAACTCTTGGCACTATAACTCATGATGAAAAAACTCAGTGGCCGAGGTAGCGACCGGCTGCCGTCGTGGTGACAGCTCCACCAAGTACATCGCAACCATCACCAGCGCGCCACCAGTGACCATTTGCAAGCTCGGCATGTCGTATCCGAAAACCACCGCAAAAACCGCAGCAAATACCGGCTCGCTGACCATCACAATGGCGGCATGGGTCGACGACAGGTAGGACA